>NZ_JAUSNH010000110.1 GCF_030645335.1 Lacisediminimonas sp.
CCTGGCAATAAGCTTGAGTTCCGGAAATGAATCAGGAGGAGTCTTTGCTATCTCGTTCGAAGAAGGATTACAACAACACGGCGCCCCTTAAGGATCTGATGACTGCGCCGCCGATGTCGCCCGAGCGGCACGCAGAAATCAATCGGGAACGCATTCGCGGCAGGCGCATGCTTGAGGATATGACCCAGCAAAGGGCCAATAACCGGAACGACGTCTTGTCCGAATAACAGGCAACATGTCGTTCGCGGTTCAGGATCCGGCGCTGGTCAGGCAGGCGAACAGCAAGGCACGATGTTGCAGGGCAGTGTCACAGCGGCTTACCTGCTTTGCCGTGTGATTGATTGACGATTTTGACTTTCTGACCGGCATGCGCCCGGAACGGGTGCCTGTCACACAAAAAAACAGCCATCCCGCAAGAAAAACAAAAAAAAAGCGCCACCTGCAGGGTGGCGCCGGGTCTGCAAGCTACGCAGGCTGTCCTATTCCACGCTGCGCACGCCGCAGACATCTTCCGAATTGCCGACGTTCATCGCGCTCTTTGCGTGCTCCACCCGCATCTCGTCCGGCAGTGACACGCCATTTTTCACGGCGGTCAGTTCGGCCAGGATCGATATTGCGATTTCGGACGGGGTCTTGCTGCCGATATAGATGCCGATCGGGCCGTGCAGGCGGGAAATCTGGGCTTGCGTCAGGTCGAATTGCATCAGTCGTTCACGCCGCTTGGCGTTGTTGGAACGGGAGCCGATTGCGCCAATGTAGAAAGCATCTGATTTCAGTGCTTCCATCAGGGCCAGGTCGTCGAGCTTGGGGTCATGAGTGAGGGCCACGACGGCGCTGCGGGTGTCGAGTTGCATGGCAATGACCAGGTCATCGGGCATTTCATGCACCACTTCAACGCCCTCCACGTGCCAGCCTTCGCGGTACTCTTCGCGCGGATCGCACACCGTGACGTGGTAATCCATGCCCACCGCAATTTGCGCCAGGAAACGCGACAACTGGCCGGCGCCGATGATCAGCAAGCGCCAACGCGGGCCGTGGATGGTGGTGAGCGCCATTTCCGACACTTGCAGGTTCATGCCCGGACGAGCCTGGCTGAGCATCACGGCACCGGTTTGCAAGTCCAGGCGTCGCGCCACCAATTGGTGCCGCCCCAGGCGTTCCAGCATGTCGGCGATGCCGCTGCTGGCCGATAGTGGCTCGATCGCCAATTGTATGGTGCCGCCGCAGGGCAAGCCAAAGCGGTGCGCTTCGTCGGCGGTGATGCCGTAAGTGACGATTTCAGGCTTGGTACGGGTGATGCCGTGCTTGCGAACGCGATCGATCAGGTCATCCTCGATGCAGCCGCCCGACACCGACCCGACCACCCGGCCATCATCGCAGATCGCCAGTGTTGCACCTTCCGGCCGCGGGCTGGAGCCCCAGGTCTTGATGACCGTGATGAGTTCGCAGCGCCGTCCGGCGTCTATCCACTGCGCGCATGTTTTCAGTACTTCAAGATCGATGCTGTCCATGGCCTGATTGAGCTTCAAATGAGAGCCAGTAGTCTACACCTCACCGGGCCAGGCCGCCAAAGCGGGCCATTGCCGCACGCAGCGCGTCGCCAGCAATGATAATCTGTCGATTCCATGCAAGCACCCAGCCCCCACATCGTCGCCATCCTGCTCGCCGCCGGCCGCGGCAAGCGTTTTGATCCCGCCGGCCAGCAGGACAAGTTGCTGCAGCGCCTGCCTGGCGGGCAGTCGGTGGCGGCGCAGTCGGCCGCCAACCTGAAGTCGGTGTTCGCGCGCGTGGTCGCCGTGGTGCGGCCAGGCCAGCAGCAGCTATTGGACGTGCTCGGCGATGCCGGTTGCGAGACCACGGTGTGTGACGATGCTGACCAGGGCATGGCCAATTCCTTGCGGCAAGGCCTGGCGCTTGCCGGCGATGCCCACGCATGGGTAATTGCGCTGGCCGACATGCCTTTCGTGCAGGCCGCTACCTTGCAGCAATTGCGCGCCGGCCTGGAGCAAGGGCACGGTATCGTGGCGCCGACTTGCGGCGGGCGGCGCGGCAATCCGGTCGGCTTCAGCAGGCAGTACCTGGAAGCGCTGCGAGAGTTGCAGGGCGATGCCGGCGCGCGCTCATTGCTGGCCAGTTGCCCGGTGCACAACGTGGAAGTGACCGACCAGGGCATATTCCGCGACATCGACACGCCCGCCGACCTGGCCTGATGCCCGCGGGCTGCGGCCAGGGACGGTGTCAGGTCAGGGGTGGATCAGTCCGGATTGGCTGCGGCGGCTGCACGATCGGCTCGGATTCTATCCGCTCGAATTCCGAAATCACCTGTCCGCCGTAGAGCAGGAGCGCTGCCGCCAGTTCCAGGCTGAGCAGCACGATGATGGCGGTCGTCAGCGAGCCGTAGACCAGGCTGACTTGCGACAAGGTCGCAAAATACCAGACCAGCAGGTGGCGCGTGATTTCCCACAGGACGGTGGCGGTGACGCCGCCAATCAGCGCATGGGAAACCGAAAGCCGTCCGACCGGCATGACCAGGTAGATCGAGGTCAGCAGGAAAATTTCGCCAGCCACGCCGAGCAGGTACAGCAACAAGCCTGACAGCTTGGCCAGCGACCAGTCGCGCCCGAGCAGCATCACGCTTTCTTCGCCGATCGTTTCCAGCCCGGCTGAAACGCCGGTGACCAGCAGCAGGCCGATGCCGAGAAAAAAAATGTAGCAATACGGCAGCAGGGCCGAGACCAGGAAATGGCGGCGCCGGATTGCGACCCGGTGCACGAAGATTACCGACATTGCGTTTTCCAGGACGGTGAACGCCAGCGAACTGAAAAAAAGCATGGTCAGCAACAGCACCGGTCCCAGTACTTCGCGATGGCGCAGGAAGTTCGACAGTTCCGCCACCAGCGGCGCGGAGTGCCCTGGGGCGATCCATTCCAGATAGCGCTGTATCGTCTGCAGCAACTCTTGCTGGTCGACGAAATGGGACAGCCCGATCACGGCCAGGATCAGGAGTGGGACGATGGAAAGCAGCGCATAATAAGCCACTGCGCCGGCCAGCAGCAGTCCCTGGTTGGCGCGGAATGCCCGCAGTGTCTGCAAGGCAAACATCAGGGGATGCTGCAGTATCCGGGACACCCGGGGATCGCGCAGCGTCATTGTCGGCTACCTATAATAGAAGCAGCTTGCGTGCGCGCCGCACGCGAACCTGCCCGCCCGGAGAGCAAACCAGAATGAGCGATGAAAACTTGGATGCGAATGTCAGTGTGGATTGGCGTTTGCATGGTGTCAGGGTAGTGCCGGGCAACAGCCTGGATACGAACACAGCGCAAACCCCCGGCATGAACCGCGCGGCGGCGATCGACCTGGCGCGGGTGGGTGCGCAAAAGCTGTGGGCCGGCACGGTGACGATCCATCCGCGCGCAAAAACCGGCGCCCATCATCATGGTGCGCTGGAAAGCGTCATTTATATCGTGCGGGGTCGCGCACGCATGCGCTGGGGCGAGCAACTGGAATTCGTGGCCGAAGCCGGTCCGGGCGACTTCATTTACGTACCGCCCTATGTGCCGCACCAGGAAATCAACGCCAGCGACGAAGAGGCGCTGGAGTGTGTGTTGGTGCGTAGCGATAACGAGGCGGTCGTGATCAACCTGGATATTGCTGCTGTTGAAAAGCAGGAGGAAGTGCCGTGGATCGACCCGATCCATCGGCATCACCACGACTAGGGAACAGTGCTGCGGAAAACTCTGATCATCGGAACAGCAGGACGAGGATCAGGATGAGGACGATAGTGCCGAGGCCTATATACATGGCTAACTCCAATGACTGGTAAAGATGTGAACATACGTCATGTATGTCCACAGCTCTGTGCGGCAAGTCACTTAGTTGAGCGGCACCACGCTATTTGATGAGGTGCATCAAGCCTTGACATGATGCAGCAGCTAGTTACGCATCAGCCGTGCGCGCGTTCGAACTCTTGCATGTATGAAACCAGCGCGCGTACGCCTTCCATCGGCATGGCGTTGTAGATGGAGGCGCGCATGCCGCCAACGACGCGATGTCCTTTCAATTGCACCATGCCGTTGTTCTCGGCGCCCCGCAGGAAATCGGCATCCAGTTTCGGGTCGTGGAGGTGGAACGGAATGTTCATCCGTGAGCGGTCGCTGCGCGCGACGGGATTGACGAAAAAACGGGTCGTGTCGAGGTAGTCATACAGCAGCGCCGCTTTGGCGATATTGTGCTGTTCGATCGCCGCCACACCACCCTGTTCAAGCAACCATTCGAACACCAGCCCGGCAATGTAGATGCCGTAGGTCGCCGGCGTATTGAGCATTGAACCGGCCGCGGCCTGCTCTTTCCAGTTGAAGGCCGACGGCGTGATCGGCAGCGCACGGCCGAGCAGCTCGTCGCGCACGATCACCAGTGTCAGTCCGGCCGGGCCGATATTCTTTTGCGCACCGCCGTAAATCACGCCGTAGCGGGAGACGTCGATGACGCGCGACAGGATGTGGGACGACATATCGGCCACGATCGGCACCGCGCCAGTATCGGGAACCCAATGGTATTCAACGCCGCCGATGGTCTCGTTGGTGCAGATATGCACGTAGGCGGCATCCGGATCGAGCTGCCAGTCCTGCTGCGGCGGCACGTAGGTGAAGTTGCGGTCCTCGGACGATGCGGCGACATTCACGGTGCAGTACTTGCCGGCTTCCTTGATCGATTTCTTGGACCATTCGCCGGTGTTGACATAGTCGGCGCCAGTGCGCCCGTCCAGCAGGTTCATCGGGATGAAGGCATTTTCGGCCATCGCGCCGCCCTGCAGGAACAGTACGCGGTACCCGGGCGGAATGTTGAGCAACTGGCGCAAGTCCGCTTCGGTTTTTTCGGCGATGCTGATGAATTCGCGTCCGCGGTGGCTCATCTCCATCACCGACATGCCGCTGCCGTGCCAGTCGAGCATTTCGTCGGCAGCACGTCGCAGGACCGGTTCGGGCAGCACGGCGGGGCCGGCGCTGAAATTGAAGATGCGCATGGATTTCCAGTCAAAGGCGTAACAGCTACGCGGGTCGGGTACGGGATCGGCAGTCGACCGCTATCGAACGAGCGACGGCGGGAGGAGCTCGCAATTATGACGGAAGTGCGCAAACCCTTGCAAGCCAGCCGATAGGGGGACTATGGGCTGTTGGCGAGCGGCTTATAATGTGGGGATGCAACTTTCTCCTGCTCCTGATCCGCAATCCCGCAACGGCCCGACGTCACTGACTGACCTGTTCTGGACATTTACCGCCCTGGCGCTGCAGGGCTTTGGTGGCGTGCTGGCGATCGCCCAGCGCGACCTGGTGGAAAAGCGACGTTGGTTCACGCGCGAGGAATTCCTCGATGAATGGTCGGTCGCGCAGATCATGCCGGGCTCCAACATGATCAACCTGGCGCTGATGGTGGGCGGGCGCTACTACGGTCTGCGCGGCGCGCTGTCGGCGCTGGCTGGCATGCTGACCGGCCCGATGGTGGTGCTGTTGCTGTTGGCGGTGGCGTATTCCCAGCTTGCGAACAATCCCGGTGTGGCCGGCGCCCTGCGCGGCATGGGCGCCGTGGCGGCCGGCCTGCTGATGGGCGCCGGCGTCAAGCTGGCGCCAGCGCTGAAGGTCAACCCGCTGGGCCTGGCGCTGTGCGCATTGCTGATGGTGCTCACCTTCGTGGCGATCGCCTTGCTGCGCTGGCCGCTGATGCTGGTGATCCCGGCGCTGGGCGTGGTGGCCTGCATGGCGGCCTGGTTCGCCCTGCGCAACAAGGAGCAGTGATGGTTTTGCACTTGAGTCCAGCCGACTGGCTGTCTTTGTTCGGACATTACCTGGCGCTGTCATTGCTGGCCATTGGCGGCGCGGTCACGACCATCCCCGAAATGCATCGCTACCTGGTCGGCGACAAAGGCTGGGTGAGCGATCCGCAATTCAACGCCTCGATCGCCATCGCGCAATCGGCGCCCGGACCCAATGTGCTGTTCGTGCCCTTGCTGGGCTGGATGGTCGGACTCAACAACGGTTCGATGTGGTGGGCCCTGTTCGGTGTGCTGGTGACGATGGTGGGCATCATGCTGCCGAGCGCCACGCTGACCTACATGGCAGCGCAATGGGGGCATCGCAATCGCGACCTGCGCTCGGTGCGCGCATTCAAGCATGGCATGGCGCCGCTGACGGTCAGCGTACTGGTCGCAACCGGCTGGATCCTGGGCAGCGCCCATAGCGATCCTGCGCGCGACTGGCCCTTGTGGGTAATGACGCTGATAGCGACCCTGTTTGTCGCATTTACCCGCGTGCCCTTGCTCTGGTTGCTGGCCACCGGCGCGCTGGTCGGCTGGCTATTTTTCTCCGGTCAATGAGCCTGACAGATGCGTAATCAAAGTTCGCCGGACAGCACGCCCGCGCCGGTTGCGCCAGGCGGGGCCGGCAACGGTGGGGACAAGGGCAGGTACGGCACGCTGCTGGCCTGGTTTTTCGTGATTGTCTGGGGTTCGGGCTTTTTGGCCAGCAAGACTGGCATGTTGTATGCGCCGCCTTTTACCTTCCTGACATTGCGTTATCTGTTCGCGCTGGCGTGCATGGTGCCGCTGGTGCTTCTTTCGGTGCGGCGCTGGCCGGGCTCGATGCGCGAGGTGGGTCATCTTTGCGTGGCCGGCCTGCTGATGCATGCGATCAATCTCAGCGGCAGCCACTACTCCCAATACCTCGGCATGTCAGCCGGGAATACCGCGCTGATCCTGGCGCTGCAACCTTTGCTGACGGCGGTCTTTGCGCAGTGGCGCATGGGTGAGCGCTTGAACGGGGTTCACTGGGCCGGCATCCTGATGGGACTGGGTGGCGTGGCACTGGTGGTCTGGCCCAAGCTGAACCTGCAAGCCATGGCCATCGGCAGCCTGGCGTCGGTGATGATTTCCCTGTTGTCGATTACGGCCGGCACGCTGTACCAGCGCGTGTACTGCCCGCAAGTCGATCTGCGGGTTGCTGCGCTGATACAGTTTGCCGCCTGCCTGCTGTTCGTGGCGCCGCTGGCTTACCTGGTCGAAGGTTTTGTCATCGACTGGAGCTGGCAACTGGTGCTGTCGGTGATTTTCCTGGTCGTGTTCGCTTCGATCCTGGCCACCAATGTGTTCCATATCATGATGCGGCGCGGGCAGGCCACGCGCGTTACCAGCTTGTTGTTCCTGACGCCGGTGGTGGCGGTGCTGCTGGAGTGGGTCATGTTCGGCGTCACGCCGACCTGGCTGATGGCGCTGGGGATTGCGGTGACGTGCGCCGGCGTGGCCCTGGTTTCAATGCGCTCGATGCGCGGATGAGCGCCTAAGCCTTCACCCACGAATCTTTCAGGGTCACGATCCGGTTGAACACCGGCTTGCCCGGCACCGAGTCGATGCGGTCGGCGACGAAGTAGCCATGCCTTTCGAACTGGAGACGGTCTTCCGCCTGGGCGCGTTCCAGCCCCGGTTCCAGCCAGGCCTGCAATACTTCCTTGGACGCCGGGTTCAGCGCCAGCTTGAAATCCTTGCCGCCGGCATCAGGATGCGGATCGGCGAACAGGCGGTCGTACAAGCGGACTTCGGCTTGCGTCGCGTGGGCGGCGCTGACCCAATGGATATTGCCCTTGACCTTGTAATTGGCCGATCCTTCGGTGCCGCTCTTGCTGTCGGGGAAGTACTGGCAATGGACCGCGGCTACGTGGCCGTTGTCGTCCTTGTCAAAGCCGGTGCACTCGACCACATAACCATAGCGCAGCCGTACCTTGTTGCCAGGGTAGAGCCGGAAGTAGCCCTTGCTTGGCAGTTCCATGAAGTCGTCCTGCTCGATCCACAATTCACGGCTGATCGGAAAGTGGCGCAGGCCGCGTTCCGGGAAGTGCGGATGCACCGGTGCGCTGCATTCGCTGACCAGGCTTTCCGGGAAATTGTCGATGATCAGCTTCAGCGGGCGCAACACGGCCACCGAGCGCGGCGCTTTCTGGTCCAGGTCGTCGCGCAGCGCGCCTTCCAGCGTGCTCATGTCGATCCAGCTGTCGGCCTTGGCCACGCCTATGCGCTCGCAGAATAACTGCACCGATTCGGGCGTGTAGCCGCGGCGGCGGATGCCCACCAGCGTCGGCATGCGCGGATCGTCCCAGCCGTCGACGATGTTTTCTTCGACCAATTGCAGCAGCTTGCGCTTGCTGGTGATCGCGTAGGTCAGGTTCAGGCGGGCGAATTCGTACTGGTGCGGCAGCGGCTTGCGGAAAAAACCGCCTTCGGCCAGGCGTTCGAGTATCCAGTCGTAAAACGGCCGGTGATCCTGGAATTCCAGCGTGCAGATCGAGTGCGTGACGTTTTCCAGCGCATCGGAAATCGGATGCGTGTAGTCGTACATCGGGTAGATGCACCACTGGTCGCCAGTGCGATGGTGATGGGCATGGCGGATCCGGTAAATCGCCGGGTCGCGCATGTTCATGTTGGGCGAGGCCATGTCGATCTTTGCGCGCAGCACATGTTCGCCATCGCGGAATTCGCCACTGCGCATGCGCCGCAGCAGCGCCAGCGATTGGTCCGGTGTGCGGTCGCGAAAGGGCGAGGCGCGGCCGGGCGTGTTGAAATCGCCGCGCGCAGCGACCATTTCTTCCGCCGTCTGGCTGTCGACGTAGGCATGACCGGCGCCGATCAGGTATTCGGCCATTGCATACAGTTGCTCGAAGTAGTCGCTGGCGAAGTGCAGATGCGATTTTGTTCCCTGCGC
>NZ_JAUSNH010000118.1 GCF_030645335.1 Lacisediminimonas sp.
TGGTCGACCAGCACCAGATCCGATACCCGGATCCGGCTGAAATGCACTGCCAGCGGATTGACCCAGAAATGGTCGCTCAGTACCGGATCGCGGGCGCTGATGTGTCCGGCAATGCCGGCGTCGAAGCCGCACAGGGAAAAAATCCGAAGCGCCGCCGCCAGCCGTTCCTTCAGGTGCACGCGCTCGGCTTCCTTGGTGGCGAAGCTTGGCGGCTCGGGAAAACTCAGGCCCTCGGGCCGCAGCTCAAGCAGGATGCGGGGCGGGCCTGCCGTAACCGACGGCGTGGCGGATGGCGTGACGACTGGCATGGCAATCTCCGGTGCGGGCGGCTACGGTTTTATTCCGCCTTGATGTTGGCAGTCTTGATGACCTTGGCGTAACGCGCGCCCTCTTCGCGGATCAACTGCGTGAGCGTTTCCGAATTATTGGATGCCGGCTCGATGCCCAGCGCCCGTCCACCCGGATCGATGCCCAGCGTATCAAGCCGCTCGCGCACATCCGGCATTTGCAGGATGCGATTGACTTCCACCTGCAACCTGGCCTGGATGTCGCCCGGCGTCCCTATGGGGGCGAACAGGCCGACCCATGCAGTGACGTTGAAATCGGGCATGCCCGATTCAGCCATGGTTGGCAACTCGGGCAACAAGGCCCAGCGTTTCTTCGATGTGACCGCCAGTGCCTTGGCGCGACCGCCCTTGACCTGCGCAATCACCGGCGCCGGGTCCAGGAACAGCATCTGCACGTCGCCGGCGGTCATCGCCGTGAGCGCTTGTGCGCTGCCCTTGTAAGGAATATGGGTCAACTCGATGCCGCCCATTTGCTTGAACATTTCCCCGGCCAGCTGGAACAGCGTGGAGGCGGAACTGTAATTCATCGGCGTGGCCCGGGTCTTGTTGTGCGCAACCAGTTCGCGCACCGAGGAGGCAGGCACCGAAGGATGCACCGCCAGCACCAGCGGGAAGCTGCCCATGATCGTGATCGGCGCAAAGTCGCGGGTCGGGCTGTAGGAAAGCTTCGGATAAAGGATCGGGTTGATCGTGTTGGCGCTGCTGGCGCCCAGCAGCAAGGTGTAGCCATCTGCCGGCGATTTGGCGACGAACTCGGTGGCGATGATGGTGCTGGCGCCCGGCTTGTTCAACACGACAACCGGCTGGCCCCAGGCCGCCTGCAATTTGCTGGCGACCACGCGCGCCAGGATATCGGTGCTGCCGCCCGGCGGGAAGCCCAGCACGAGTTGTATCGGCTTGTTCGGATAGGCCTGGGCAGCGGCATTGCCGGCCAGGGCAGTAAAGCAGCACAGGAACACTGATGCGCGTATCAGCCAGTTCTTCATATTTATGTCTCCGTTATCGTTATCGTGTTGCGGTAGTGCGTGCACTTCACTCACAAGCTGTAAAAATCCAGTCGAGCCGGTAAATAGTCGTTCAGCAGCAGGGCCTTGCGACGGGCAATCAGCCAGTCGTCGCCATGACGCCGGAACTCGTGCCGGTAGCGGCCGAAGAACAACTCGACGCTCTTGTCCTTGGGCAGGAACTGATGCGTGGTCCAGTTCGATGCGACGGTCATGCTGTCCGGTCCGGCGGCCAGGATCCGCACGTTGCTGATCGCATGCTGGGTGCGCGGCAGCACCATCGACGATACGGCGCGTCCGGACTGTACCCGACCCACACGATCCTCCAGGCCGGCACGGCTGGCGTAATAGATCAGCGACAGTTCGCGTTTCGGGTCGCTGGTGGGCTGGTCCTCATTCTTCCAGCTTGGCACCCAGTACTCCGCGTCCGGTGCAAACAATGCCAGCCACTGGTCCCACTGGCGCAGGTCGAGCAGGGCTGCCTCGCGGAACAACAGTTCGCTGGCCTGGTGCAGCGCCGTCATGCCGCCCCCGCTGCTACCGCGCTGTCGCGCTCGGCGCCGGCCATCATCAGCCGTACCCATTCACGATAGGCGGAGTGGAACAAGGTCTCGTCCTGGATTTTCACGCCGCCGCCGAGACTCGTTACCGGATTGATACCAATCGAGCGGGCGGCATCGTTCGGCCCTTGCACCAGGGCCGTCATGCCGCGCGAATAGCCTTGCGTCCAGTGCACCGGCTGCGCCTGGTAGCCGGTCTGGCAGTCTTCATAGCAGGTCGTGTCGTCAGGCGTGGCCAGGCCGCTGCTGTTGAAGAAATCTTCGAACTGGCGCAAGCGGAACTCGCGCGCTTCGTCCGGCTCGCCTTTCGGCGCCAGGCAAAAGCTGCGCATCTCGGTGCGGTCTACCGCCAGCGGCCGCACGATGCGCAATTGCAGTGAAGCGTTTTCCGCAAACTGCACGTTCGGAAACAACACCAGGTTGCGGGTATCGAGCATCCATTCGGCGCGGGCGTCGCCAACCCGCGCGCGCACCTCGTCGATCGTCTTGTACAGCGGCCGGATTGCCGGCGCCGGATTGCGGGTCCAGACCACGGCATGGCCGTTTTCAAAGGTAAAGCTGCCGCGCGAACGGTAGGCGGCGAAATCGACGCTCGCCAGTTGATTGCCCGATTCGCCCGACTTGCGCTTGTCGACGATTTTCATGAAAGTCGGGTGCACCGAGGTCAGGTGATAGCCGTCCAGGCTATTGTCGAGCTGCAGCTTCCAGTTGCCCTTGAAGGTGTAGGTGCAGTTGCCCGGCACCAGCTCGATGCCGTGCGGACTCTGGTCGATCACCAGGTCGAGGAAAAAACGGGTGTCGCCCAGATATTGCTCCAGCGGCGGCACGTCGGCACTGAGGCTGCCGAACAGCACGCCGCGATAGGAAGCCAGCCGCGCGATCGGCGTCAGGTCGTGATTGTCCTGCTCGAAGGCAGCGCTGTAGCAACCGTCTTCGCGATCCTTGATGGTCTTGCTGCGGCCGCTGCTGTCATAGGACCAGCCGTGGTACTGGCAGACATGGAAGCGGGCATTGCCCTGGGCCTTCTGGCACACCACCGCGCCGCGGTGGCGGCAGGTGTTCAGGAAACACCCGACCTGGCCATCGGCGCCGCGCGATACCAGCACCGGGTTGCGGCCGATCCAGGTGGTGAAATAATCGTGTGCGTCGGGAATCTGCGATTCCAGTCCCAGGAAGACCCAGGTCCGCTCGAAGATGTAGCGCATCTCCAGCTCGAAAATCTCCGGATCGCGGTACACGTCACGGTGAACCGCGAACTGCCCGAGGGGCACATCGTCGACGACGAGCTTGCGCAAATCGGCTGCCTGCATGGTCTCCTCCTGCTTCAATCAATCCGGCGGACGGCGGGCACGGGTCTTGTGCCCGCTACCTCGCCTTGCTCAACAAGAAAATCTGCACGATCACTGGCGGGCCAATTACTGCAGCCCCATGCTGTTGGCCCTCTGCCGGATCAATCCGTGCACGGCCTGGATCAGCGGCACCGCGACGCCGAGCCGCGTCCCGATCGCCAGCACGGCGCCGGTCAGCGATTCGTGTTCCATTGGCCGCCGCCCTTCCAGGTCCTGCAGCATCGACGGTTTGATGGATCCGAGCGTGCGCATACGATCAATACGGCGGTCGGGATCCTCTGCGACATCGAGGCCAAGCGCATTGCCG
>NZ_JAUSNH010000125.1 GCF_030645335.1 Lacisediminimonas sp.
GGCAACTGCGATGATCAGCGTCAGGATGATGAACATCATCCGCTTTTCAGTCTGCACCGCGGCGAACCAGGTCTTGTTTTGCTGTGACCAGTCGCTTAGGTAAACGTTGCCGGTCAGGATGCGCGTCAGGTCGCGCGCCACCTGCGGCGCACGTTGCATGTCTTCGATGCGCAGCCGCAGGCCGGTCGGCGCTTCCAGCTTGAACATGCGCTGCGCGTCCTGCAGGTGGATGAAGGCCAGCGTCGAGTCGTATTCAAAATGGCCGGCTTCGAAAACGCCGACCACGTTGAACTGCTTCAAGCGCGGGATCACGCCGGCCGGCGTCACCTGGCCCTGCGGCGCAATGATGGTGACCTTGTCGCCCAGCGTCACGCGCAGCGCCTTGGCGATTTCGCTGCCCAGCACGATATTGAATTCACCGTCGCGCAAATCATTGAAGCTGCCGCGCCGCACCTGGGAAGCCACGTCCGACACTTTCGGCTCCAGTTCCGGCAGCACGCCGCGGATATAGACGCCGCGCACGCTGTCGTCGCGCGTGATCATCGCCTGCGCCGCCACATAGGGCGCTGCCCCGCGCACTTCCTTTTGCTGGAACGCTTCGCGCGCGACCGCATTCCAGTCCTTCATGCCGCCGCCGGCATCGAATACTTCAATATGCGACAGCACCGACAGCATGCGGTCGCGCACCTCTTTCTGGAAGCCGTTCATTACCGACAGCACGACGATCAGCGCGGCCACGCCCAGCGCGATGCCAGCCATCGAAATCAGGGAAATGAAGGAAATGAAGCTATTGCGCCCGCTGCGCTTGCCGGCGCGGGTATAGCGCAGGCCGACCATCCATTCGAACGGCATATTCTTGATAAAGGACAAAGGGGCTCCTGGCCGCAGTTTGCAAAACGCCGAGTGTGCCACACAAGCTTGGTAATAAGTAACGATCAGGTCAACTGGCGCTGCCGGACTACAATGCCGGCATGGCCACCATTGATCTTTTGCTGCCCTTTGCCCTGCCGCCCCCCGAACTCGCCCGCGACCTGCTGCGGCAAGTGTCGCTGCCTGCCCTGTCCACCCTGCTGGCGCGCGGAGCAGTCGACCGGCAGCAATACGACCCCTATTCCCGGCTGTTGCCACACCAGCAATGGCTGCTCACGCACGGCGACCCCGAACTTGCCCGTAGCGGCGTGGCGGCCAGCGCCATGACCGGCCTGGGACTCGCACCGGGCACGGGAAAATGGTTCATGCTGCACCCGGCAAGCCTGCACATCGCCCGCGACCACCTGGTGCTGACCGACTTGCGCCACTTGCAACTGGAACAGCAGGAATCGCGCGCCCTGTTCGACGTCGCCCGGCCACTGTTCGACGAAGCAGGCAGGGAATTTCTGTACGGCACCGAGACCCTTTGGTTCATGCGCGCGGACGACTGGGCGGCTATCGAAACATCAGCGCCGGATGCCGCCGTCGGCCACAACATCGACATCTGGATGCCGCGCGGCGCCGGTGAGCGCGCCTGGCGCAAACTCCATAATGAAGTGCAGATGACGTGGCACACATTGGACAGCAACCATCAGCGTGAAGCCAGCGGCCGGCGCATGATCAATGCCCTGTGGTGCTGGGACACGCATACCGATACTGCCGGCTCCCCGGCGTCGGCTGCCGGCAGTCATGACCAGGCCACAGCGCTGCTGGATGCCTTCCTGCCCGGCACGCCACGGGCAAGCCAGGCCAGCCTGCCGGCGCTGATCGCGGCTGGAGGACGCTCGCTGGCAGTGGTCGACAGCATGACGCCAGCGGCCTTGTCCGGCGACTGGCACCAATGGATCAACGCGATGCAGGCGACTGAGCAAACATGGTTTGCACCATTGCTGGAAGCGCTGCGCAGCGGAAAGATTGACCGGGCCACCCTGGTGCTGAGCGACAGCACGCGGCTGCTGCAATTGCAATGCAGCCGCTGGGACTTGAAGAAATTCTGGTCCAGGCCGTCGCTGGCCGCCCTTGCCTAACCCTCAATAGCAAAGCACCAATGACCCGAATCGCCACCCGTCCCTACCCCTTCCGGCATGCCGAAGTGCTGCGCCAGAGCGGCATCCACCCGGTGCTGGCGCGCGTGTTCGCTGCGCGCGGACTGACCCAACCGGGCGAGCTGTCCAGTGAACTGCAGGCGCTGTCCCCGCCGTCCGGCATGCTGCACACAGAAGCCGCGGCGGTTTTCCTGGCCGACGCCATCGCCGCCGGCAAGAAAATGACGGTGGTGGCCGATTACGACTGCGACGGCGCAACCGCCTGCGCGGTAGCGCTGCGCGGTTTGCGCATGATGGGCGCCAAGGTCGATTTCATCGTGCCCAACCGCTTCGAGTACGGCTACGGCCTGACACCAGAAATCGTGGCGCTGACCGCTGCCGAGTGCGCGCCCGACATCATCCTGACGGTTGACAATGGCATTGCCAGCATCGACGGCGTGGACGAAGCCAACCGGCGCGGCATCGAAGTCGTGATCACCGACCACCACTTGCCGGGCGACCGTTTGCCGCGCGCACGCGTCATTGTCAATCCCAACCAGCCCGATTGTGGCTTTCCGAGCAAGCACCTGGCCGGCGTGGGCGTCATGTTCTATGTGCTGCTGGCGCTGCGGGCGGAACTGCGCAAGCGCGGCGTTTTCAGCGCCGAAAACCAGCCGCGGCTGGATGCCTTGCTCGACCTGGTGGCGCTGGGCACCGTGGCCGACGTGGTGCGTCTGGACGCCAATAACCGGGTGCTGGTGGCGCAAGGACTCAAGCGCATCCGTGCCGGCCGCATGCATGCGGGCGTGGCCGCCCTGTTGCGCATCGCCGGGCGCGAGTCGGTGCGCGCCACGCCTTTCGACCTGGGTTTTGCGGTCGGTCCGCGCCTGAACGCTGCCGGCCGGCTGGCCGACATGGCGCTGGGCATCACCTGCCTGATGACGGACGATCCGGACCAGGCGCACGCCATTGCCGAGCAACTCGACGCCATCAATCGTGAACGGCGGGTGATCGAATCCGACATGCAGGACGCTGCGCTGCTGGCGCTGGAGGGCATTACGCCACACAACCGCAGCACGATCTGCATGTTCGACCCCGGCTGGCACCAGGGCGTGATCGGCATCGTTGCCTCGCGCCTGAAAGACAAGTTTTACCGGCCGACAATTACCTTTGCACCGGGCGGCGACGGCGTGATCAAGGGCTCCGGCCGCTCGATCAACGGCTTCCACTTGCGCGATGCACTCGACCTGGTTTCCAAACGCGCGCCCGACCTGATCGAGCGCTTTGGCGGCCATGCAATGGCGGCCGGCCTGACGATCAAGTCCGCTGACTTCGACGCCTTCAGCGCCGCCTTTGAAGAGGTCGGCCGCAGCTGGCTGAGCGACGCCCAGCTCGAACGCCTGGTCGAAACCGACGGCCCGCTGGAAGATGCGTATTACACGACCCAGTTCATCAGCCTGATGGAGACCCAGGTCTGGGGCCAGGGCTTCGCCCCGCCGCTGTTCTGCGATGAATTCCAGGTGCTGAACCAGCGTGTGCTGAAGGACAAGCACCTGAAGCTGGTGCTGGAAAAAAATGGCCGCAAACTGGACGCCATCTGGTTCAACCGCGTGGACGCCCTGCCCGGCCGGGCGCGGGTGGCGTTCCGGTTGGACGCCAATGAATACAACGGCGTCACCCGGGTGCAGTTGATGGTCGAGCATGCCGAGGCGGTATAGCGGCATGGCGGACTAACGGGATGCCGGGATGGCGCGACCGTGCCATCCTGTCATTACCTGCACGCTACGCCACCCATGCCCGGTTTGGGCCACGTCGTAAGCTATAATCCCGGGTTTGATTCGACTGAGCCCATCATGGAAGCTGAACGCCTGAATTCCCTCTCCGCCCTGCTGGCGGACCTCGTCTCCCGGGAAGCTGAACTACGGAGGTATCTTTGACTTCGCTGTGAAGTTGGAGAAACTCGAACAAGTCAGCCAGGAACTCGAAGACCCTACCGTCTGGAACGACCAGAAACGCGCGCTCGAACTGGGCCGCGAAAAGAAAGCCCTCGAAGCCATCGTGACGACGCTGGAAAAGGCCGAATCCGGCCTGCGCGACGCCACCGACCTGTTCGCCATGGCGCGCGAGGAGCAGGACGAAGACACTCTGGTGTCGATCGAAGAAGACACCGCCCACCTGCGCAAGCTGGTCGAAGACCTGGAATTCCGCCGGATGTTCAACAATCCGATGGATCCGAACAATTGCTTCGTCGACATCCAGGCCGGCGCCGGCGGCACCGAAGCCCAGGACTGGGCCTCGATGCTGCTGCGCCAGTACCTGCGCTACTGCGAACGCAAGGGCTTCAAGGTTGAAATACTTGAACAATCGGACGGTGAAGTGGCCGGCATCAAGACCGCCACGCTGAAGGTCGAAGGCGACTATGCCTACGGCTTTTTGCGCACCGAAACCGGCGTGCACCGGCTGGTGCGCAAGTCGCCGTTCGACTCGGCCGGCGGTCGCCATACCTCGTTTGCCAGCGTGTTCGTCTATCCGGAAGTGGACGAGTCGATCGACATCGACGTCAATCCGGCCGACGTGCGGGTGGACACCTACCGCGCGTCCGGCGCCGGCGGCCAGCACATCAACAAGACCGATTCCGCCGTGCGCCTGACGCATGGTCCGAGCGGCATCGTCGTGCAGTGCCAGAACGACCGCAGCCAGCACCGCAACCGCGCAGAAGCCTGGGAAATGCTGAAGTCGCGACTGTACGAGCTGGAACTGCGCAAGCGCATGACCGAGCAGCAAAAGCTGGAAGACGCCAAGACCGACGTCGGCTGGGGCCACCAGATCCGATCCTATGTGCTGGACCAGTCCCGCATCAAGGACCTGCGCACCAATTTCGAGACCGGCAACACAAAATCCGTGCTCGATGGCGACCTCGATGACTTCATCGCGGCATCACTGAAACAAGGCGTGTAAATAAAATGATGACCGACAAATACTCCGCCGTGACGGAAGAAAAAGACGAGAACACGATCATCGCCGAGCGCCGCGGCAAACTGGCTGCGCTGCGCAAGCAGGGCGTCGCGTTCCCGAACGACTTCCGTCCGCAGCACAAGGCAGCAGCGCTGCAGGTGCAACACGAAAAGACCGAGCGCGAAGTGCTGGAAGCCGACGCCGTGACGGTGGTGGTGGCCGGCCGCATGATGTTGAAGCGCGTGATGGGAAAGGCGTCCTTCGCCACCATCCAGGACAATTCCGGCGCCAATGCGGAAGGCCGCATCCAGCTTTACATCAGCAACGAGCTGACCGGCGAAGCCGCGCATGAAGCCTTCAAGCACTACGACATGGGCGACATACTCGGCGCCACCGGAACGCTGTTCAAGACCAAGACCGGCGAATTGTCGGTACGGGTGACGGCGCTGCGCCTGCTGACAAAATCGCTGCGTCCGCTGCCGGACAAGTTCCACGGCCTGGCCGACCAGGAAACCCGCTATCGCCAGCGCTACGTCGACCTGATCATGAGCGAAGAGACGCGCCGCACCTTCCGCGCACGCACCGCCGCCATGACGTCGATCCGCAACTTCATGAACGAGCATGACTTCATGGAAGTCGAAACGCCGATGCTGCACATGATTCCCGGCGGCGCGGCAGCCAAGCCCTTCATCACCCATCACAATGCGCTCGACATGGAAATGTTCCTGCGCATTGCGCCCGAGCTGTACCTGAAGCGGCTGGTGGTCGGCGGCTTCGAGCGCGTGTTTGAAGTCAATCGCAACTTCCGCAATGAAGGCGTGTCGCCGCGCCACAATCCGGAATTCACGATGATGGAGTTCTATGCCGCCTACGTCGATTACAAGTGGCTGATGGACTTCACCGAAGCCGTGATCCGCCAGGCCGCGATCGACGCGCATGGCACCGCCGACCTGACCTACCAGGGCCGGCCGCTCGACCTGTCCAAGCCGTTCCACCGGATGACCATCGTCGAAGCCATCAACAAGTTCGCGCCGCACTACACCAACGAGCAATTGCACGACGCCGCATTCCTGAAACAGGAACTGAAGAAATTCGGCGTCGAGCCGCATGTCATTTCCGGCCTGGGCGCACTGCAATTGTCGCTGTTCGAAGAGACTGCCGAATCGCAGTTGTGGGAACCGACTTACATCGTCGACTATCCGGTCGAAGTGTCGCCGCTGGCACGCGCATCGGACACGGTGCCCGGCATTACCGAACGCTTCGAGCTGTTCATTACCGGGCGCGAGATCGCCAACGGCTTTTCCGAGCTGAATGATCCGGAAGACCAGGCCGCGCGCTTCCAGGCGCAAGTGGCCGCCAAGGACGCCGGCGATGAGGAGGCAATGTATTACGACGCCGACTATATCCGCGCCCTGGAATTCGGCATGCCGCCAGCCGGCGGTTGCGGCATTGGCATTGACCGGCTGATGATGCTGATCACGGATTCGCCCAATATTCGCGACGTGATCCTGTTCCCGCATTTGCGCCGGGAAGACTGACCCGCTGCTGCCAGGCTTGCTTCTCATGAGCCGGGCTACGGACCCAATCGGTCCGTAGCCCGGCTGGCATGCCGCATACCCATCCCGCCTGCCGACTTCCTCCGCCAGTTCCTCGCATTAACACCCGTTTGCGCGTCGGTCACGAACCAGTAATATCCTGATGCCAAAATAATTGCCATAAGAACAATTTCATGCGGCATTCGCTAATCAGCGAATCTGCCCTGATGCCAAGGGCATACCCACGCAATCAACAGAATCCCTTATGTGGAACGAAGAACAAACAACGCTCATCGTGGAATTTTGCGCGCTGGCTGGCCTGCACGACTCGACCAGCGCAGTGCTCGAAACCGGCACCGTAAATTGCAACGACATTCCTGTCACCTTGCTGCCCGCAGCGTCATCGCAATCGATCCAGGTCTATGTTCAACTTGGTGTGCCACCCGAAGAAACAGCAAGCGCAATCTATCGCCGGCTGCTTGAACTGAACCTGCTGTTGGCACATCGCCAGGAGCGCCTGGCGCTGGAACCCGGGACCGGCGTGGCTATCCTCTCCTACGAATTGACGGCGCCTGCGCCGGCGCAATTGCTCACCAGCCTGCAATACGCATCTGCACGCGCGCACGACTGGCGCTGCGGCTATTTCCTGGACGATGAAGAACCACTGGCGCAAGCATGCACACGGTAAGCATCCCGCGCATGTCAGCACCGGAAGGCGTGCAAGCCACGCTTGCTCCGGAAGACGACGTTGCCTGCAAGCCACCGCGACCGGTCGTAACCGCGCTGTACCATGCCGCCCGGGACTATGCGGGCCAGGCCGCAGGCCGAAGCGTTGGCCTGGGGATCTTCGTCGCCGCGTCGGCATTGGCGCCATCGACGCTGCCCATGCGACTGGTTGCCGGATCCGTTGGCGCGCTGAGCGCGGGCACCCAGGCCTACCTGATCGCCAGGAACCAGATCGGCATCGAAAGTCGTTCCCAAAAACTCGGCATCGGCGTTTGCACGGTCGCTGCGGCGGCCGCCGGCGCATGTGTGGCAGGGCTGGGTAGCGCCCAGCCAGTCATGACGCTGGCGGTCGGTACGGCGCTGACTGTCGCTGCCTCGTTGCTGCGACTATGCGGCAGCGACGATGAGACAGCCTCCGCCGCCGACGGCGCCAAGGCAATTGCATTCTTCATGGGAACGGCGGCCACACTGACTGCCGTGACCGTGACCGACAAGCAATGGATCTCCGCCGCACCGGAACTGGCGGCGCGTACTTTGGGCACGGCAGGCGAATCGCTGGTCGTGGAACTGTGCAAGTCTTCACTGGAAAGAGCTGGCCTCTCGGTGAACCGCGAGGTACTCAATTTCAGAGGGCAGGTGCTGGCCAGTGTTGCCGGCACACTGCCATATCTTGCCGCCACTGTGCTGCTCAATGGCTATGTCGGCGCACTCCTGAGAGGGCCCAACGATGCCTATCGGTTCAATGAGCTGATCGGGCCGCTTCTGATTGGCGCAGTGGCCAACGCCATACGCGGTGCATCGAATGCCGCAGCGCTCTACCTGTTGCACCGTGAGGGGCATTGCATTGGTAAACCGGAGGCCCAGAGCATCCGTGGCAGCGAGGGTTTTCGATTACCGGATTTGTCGGCGCTTGGGCAAAAAACCGCTATCCGGTTTTTCCTCAGCACCTGCCGCAATGCAATCTACCTGAAAATGCGGGAACATGGCATGAGCGTGATGCAGGCTGGCTGCCTGGCACAGTTGGTGTATGCCTTCTTTGCCCAGAACCGGGAGCTGATTTTCGAGTTGATGCAAGCCAGGGGCTGGACCGAACCGACACTGGCCGTGCGCGGCTGACGCCAGGCGGCGGGCACTGGTTACATGCGATTACAGATTACACAGTTTTCCACTGGTTCCAGGCGATATCGCATCCGATAATTCCTCCAAGGGCACTTTCGTTGACCCGTGGAGAAAGAAGTGGAAACAACATCCAAACGCATGCACCCCCTGATCGCTGGCGCTGCCGTATCCGTGATCGTGGTCAGCCTGGTTGGCGTAGCCGCCATCACCGGGCTCCTGCCAAATTCGCATGGCACTGCAGCAGCACCGAGCACCACGCCTGACACGGCGCTGGCCGCCAAATCCAGCGCCCCGGCGCCCGAGCCGGCAACCGTGGCGACCAGGGCCGCCTCGCGCGCGGCAGCCGCTGCGGTCGACAATAAATATGCGCTGCTGCACGACGACGAACCGGCCAGGCCAGCCAAGCAACTGGCGCGTCCCAAGCCGGTAACGACGGTCCAGGCGCACGACAACGTTCCCGGCTATTCGCCGCTGCCAGCGCCAGCGCCGCGCCAGCAGCCTTATCCGGCAGTGACCGCACCAGCGCCGGTCTATGCACCGCCGCAACAGGTTGCGCAAGCACCGATCTGCCATGATTGCGGCCGGGTTGAATCAGTCCGTGCCATCGCCACACAGCAAGCGCCGACGGGTCTGGGCGTGGTCGGTGGTGCAGTGCTCGGCGGCATCCTGGGCAACCAGGTCGGCGGCGGCACCGGCCGCACGTTGGCCACGGTTGCCGGCGCAGTCGGCGGCGGCTACGCTGGCAATGAAGTCGAAAAACGCACCCGCGGCGGCGCCAACAGCTACCAGGTGCGGGTGCGGATGGAAGATGGCAACGTGCGCACCTTCCCCTACGACAACCAGCCAAACTGGACTGTCGGCGACCGGGTTCGCGTGGTTGACGGCTACCTGCGCCAGGCTTCCTGATTCGGCTGCAGGAATCACTGCCACAACTTGAGTCGCAGCCTCATGCGGCCAATTGAATGAAGGGGATCGCTGCATGCGATCCGACAGGGCCGCCAGGTGCGGCCCTTTTTCATTTCAGTCACGCCTCAGTCATCCGCACCCACATTCCAGCCAGACGCAATCAAGCGCACATTGCCCTGTATGCCCGGCTTGGCATCACTGCCAAACGCAATCCTGATTTCTATGCTGCCGCTGTCCAGCACCGTGGCGTCCACCACGGTGTCGGCCGGCCCCACACCGGCGCCCTGCCACGCATATTTGACGCGCCAGGCCTCGCTGGCATCTTTCGGCGGCACCATTTCAATCACCAGCGCATCGCGGAACAGGTAGCCGCCCTCGTAGTGCTCGTTGATCCATAGCTTGCGGTCGATTTCATAGTCGGGAACCCGCACGCCCAAGGTCATGCTGTAGGCCAGCGAGCGCCGCCGCGGATTGACGCGCGCGCTATTGGCCAGGAACACGGTGGAAACATACAGCGAACGATGCTGGTCGCGCTGCGTCATCCACTCCTTGTGCGACAGGCAGGCCACGGAGTCCTCTTCCGATGTGCGCCGCGTCAGGTACCACAGCTTGCCGCGCGGCGCAGCCAGCAGCTCGAACTGATACAGCGCATTGACTGCATGCCCGCTGCTGGCTTGCTGCTCCACCGCTTCCGGCAGCCGGATCTGCTCGATATCCACCCACATGTCGACCCGTACATCGCCAAACAGGAAGCGCGTCAGGTTCTGGTACGCCTCCTCACTGTTGACGATGCCGAAATAGCCCGAGTGCGCCCGGTACGCAAACGCCTTCGCACACGGCGCCCCCTTGCCGCCGGCATCGGTCCAGCCGGACAGGGTGGCGTTTTCTATCCGCACCAGGCCGTCGCTGCCCTGGCCGACAAAATTGCGCGACAGGCCGAACGCCGCTTCGTAATCGAGCCGGTTGGTGCCGACCATGCAAAACACCCGCGCCGATGGCAAGCGCTGCTCCGGTATCCAGTCGACCCGCCTGGTCTGCTCAAAGGCGCGGCCCAGGCCCAGGTAAGCCGCCATATTGTCGCGATTGAAGTTGTTGATGTCGTTGTGGGCCAGCCAGCCCGGTACGTTGATGCCCGCCACATCGATGCCGTTGTGCGGCGTGGCGTAAGTGAAAAACTTGTCGACATACCGGTGCGCGTCATGCGGATCGTGCGCCGGGTTTTGCAGCAGTGCGCGACACACCAGCCCGCCCATCGAATGCGCCACCAGATAGCAGCGAAACGTGTCCGGCGTCAGCTTGTTGGCCTGGTTGGCGCACGCGAGGTCGCGAATGCGGATGATCAGCTCGCCCAGCTCGCGCGCGAACTGCTCGATCGGCGGGCGCTGGCCGGAGCCGAGCAAGCGCGATGCTTCATCGTAATAGCGATAGATGATGATGGAACGGCGCGCAAGCCGGTTATCCGGATTGTCTTTCCATTCGTCATCCATGATGTCGTAGCCGTCCTCATACACGTCCTGGTAACCGAAATCGGAAAGCAGGCGAACGGTAGGCGACTCAAAAATGTATTTTCGTGGCGGCCGATCCCTTTCGGGTACGGCGCGGTAGACGGTGGAGCCAAGATTGAAACCGCAAAAGGGATCGGCGGTCGTGCTGTCGATTTCCTGCGCGGACATGGCGTAGCCACGCACGTAAATGATCGGATGGAACCGGGCGTTCTTGTCGGGCATAGGCGCTCCCTGTTGGCACGTGGTGCATGTCAGGGAACGATAAGGCCAGTGGCGGCCATGGTGGCTAAGTCAGGACCTGACCTAGTTCAACATAGTGCAAAACGGGAAAGCCGTACGTTAATACATCCGGCAAATGTGAGCATGTGTGCGGGCCTGCCTTTGCGACAGGCCGCCGGCGCGCGGGTGCGCGCGATCGAATCCGCAACTAGGCGTCGTCCTCATCGCCTTCGGCGATCCATGCGGCCTGGATCGCTTCCAGCACGCGCTCGCCGCCGCGGGCCGGATCGTCGTCAAAGCCGTCGAGCGTGCATACCCAGTTATGCAGGTCGACGAAGCGCACCGTCTTGGGGTCGATATCGGGATACTTGTCGCTCAGTTCTTCCGCAATCATCGTGACGTCGTTCCATCTCATCGCCATTCTCCTTAGCCGTTCTCGCGCGCGTGGTTGATCGTGTACTTCGGTATTTCGATCACCAGGTCTTGTTCGCCGACCAGTGCCTGGCAGGACAGGCGGGAAGTCGCTTCCAGGCCCCAGGCCATGTCGAGCAGATCCTCTTCCTTTTCGAGCGGCTCATTGAGCGAATCGAAACCCTCCCGCACGACGACGTGGCAGGTGGTGCAGGCACAGGACTTTTCGCAGGCGTGTTCGATCTCGATATCGTTGTCGAGCAGGACGTCGCAAACAGACCTGCCGGACGGCGCTTCTATCACGGCGCCTGCAGGGCAAAGAGTGGCATGGGGCAGTACGACGATTTGCGGCACGATCTTCCTTTCTTGGTTCCGGGGCAATGCGCCGGGGGTGGTCATCTGTCAGCAGGCTGACGGCTTTGAGCAAGCCGCCCGGCCATCGCAATCAGGCCAGTTCGTCGAGCTTCCTGCCGGTGAGCGCCTTGCGTACGCTGCGATCCATCCGGCGCGCAGCGAATTCTTCGGTACCGGCAGCCAACGCCTCGACCGCGGTCTTGATCGCCAGGTGGTCGTCCGCCGCTACCTTGGCCTGCAAGTCGGCGATCAGCGCGACGACTTGATCGCGCTCTTGCTCGCTGAGCAGTTCGGCGCCATCGGCATCCAGCGCAGACTGGGTCGCCAGGATGATGCGCTGGGCATCCACCTGTTCTTCGCGCAGCGCGCGCATTTTCATGTCCACATCGGCCGACTGGAACGAGTCCTGCAACATGGTCGCTACCTGGTCATCGCTCAGGCCGTAGGACGGCTTGACCACGATCGAGGCTTCCACGCCGGAATGCAATTCGCGCGCCGAGACCGACAACAAGCCATCCGCATCGACCTGGTAGGTGACCCGGATACGCGCAGCGCCGGCCGCCAGCGGCGGAATGCCGCGCAACTCGAAACGCGCCAGCGAACGGCAGTCCGACACCAGTTCGCGCTCGCCCTGCACCACGTGGACCGCCATTGCGGTCTGGCCATCCTTGAAGGTGGTGAATTCCTGTGCGCGTGCACACGGGATGGTGGAATTGCGCGGAATCACCTTCTCGACCAGGCCGCCCATTGTTTCAATGCCCAGCGACAGCGGAATCACATCCAGCAGCAGCCAGTCGTCACCCGGCGCACGATTGCCGGCCAACAGGTTGGCCTGGATTGCGGCGCCCAGCGCCACGACCTTGTCCGGATCGATATTGGCCAAGGGGGTCTTCTTGAAAAAATCCGTCACCGCACGGCGCAAGTGCGGCATGCGCGTTGCACCGCCGACCAGCACCACACCATCGATATCGTCCACCGCCAGGCCGGCATCGCGCAGCGCGCGGCGGGTCGGGGTCATGGTCTTGGCAATCAGGTGCTGCGTGATCTGTACGAACTCGTGCGCCGACATCGTCAGGTGCACTTCTTCGCCGGAACTCAATGCAGCGTCGATATGCGTTTCCGCCATCGTCGACAGCAGCTCCTTGGCCTCGCGCGACTTCACCATCAGCAAGCGGGTATCTTCGTCCGACAAGGGCGAGAGCTTGGCTTGCTCGATGATCCAGCAAAACAGCCGATGGTCGAAGTCGTCGCCGCCCAGTGCGGAGTCGCCGCCGGTGGCAAGCACTTCAAACACGCCGCGCGACAGGCGCAGGATGGAAATATCGAAGGTGCCGCCGCCCAAATCGTAGACGGCGAACACGCCTTCGGACTCTTGGTCCAGGCCATAGGCAATCGCCGCAGCAGTCGGCTCGTTGAGCAGGCGCAGCACGTTCAGGCCGGCCAGTTGCGCCGCATCCTTGGTCGCTTGCCGTTGCGCATCGTCGAAGTAGGCCGGCACCGTGATGACGGCGCCGACGATATCGTCGCCGAGTGCATCTTCGGCGCGCTGGCGCAGCGTGGCCAGGATCTGCGCCGAAATTTCGACCGGGCTCTTGATGCCGGCCACGGTGCGCACCTGCACCATGCCGGGCGCATCGACAAAGTCGTAGGGCAGGTTTTCTGCGTGGGCAATGTCTTTCAGGCCGCGGCCCATGAAGCGCTTGGCCGACGCAATCGTATTGCGCGGATCGGTGGTCTGCGCCGACATCGCCTTGTAACCGATATGCGCATTGCCATTTGGCAGGTAGCGCACCACGGACGGCAACAGCGCATGGCCATCTTCGTCATCGATCACTTCGGGAATGCTGTTGCGCACCGTGGCCACCAGCGAATTCGTGGTGCCAAGGTCAATGCCGATCGCCAGTCGCCGCTGGTGCGGGACAGTCGACATGCCGGGTTCTGAAATTTGCAGTAGTGCCATAAGTCGTCAGGTCAGTCCGCCAGGCTGTCGACTACACGAGCGACCTCACTGCCGAATTTTTCAAGGAACATCAGCTGGCGCACACCTTGCGCCGCTGTTTCGTAATCGTCTGCTTCCAGCTGGCCGCCGATGCGCAGCAACTGCTGTTTTATCGTGGCCTGCAATTCGTCGGCCAGGCCTTCCAGCACATCCATGTCTTTGGA
The DNA here is from genome assembly GCF_030645335.1 of Lacisediminimonas sp. GTDB lineage: Bacteria > Pseudomonadota > Gammaproteobacteria > Burkholderiales > Burkholderiaceae_D > Lacisediminimonas. Next base: position 13,888 of record NZ_JAUSNH010000125.1, read on the forward strand.
CTTGCGCGCATCGTCCAGCGTTTCGCGCCATTCCATCTGCTGCATCAGGAATTCGCGTGGCATTGCGGTGTTGGACTCGGTTTCGAGATCGACATCATGCAATTCACACAGGTAGGCGGCGCGCTTGAACGGATTTTTCAGCGTCTGGTAGGCTTCATTGGCGCGCGTGGCCCACTGCATCGCGACCCGCCGCTCGGCGTCCGGCGCCGTCACGAACTTGTCCGGATGGACCTGGTTCTGCACTTCGCGATACGCCTCGTCCAGCAATTGCAGGTCGAGCGAAAAGCGTTGCGGCAGGTGGAACAGCTCGAAATGGTTTTGCATATCATCCTGAAACAAGGGCCGCCCCGCCACGGCGGGCACGGCCCCGGGACTGCCGCGGCGCAAGCCGCATTGCCGTGTCAGATACGGAAGCTTTCGCCGCAGCCGCACTCGTCCTTGACGTTCGGATTCTGGAAACGAAAGCCTTCGTTCAGGCCTTCGCGAGCGAAGTCCAGCACCGTGCCATCGACATACGGCAGGCTCTTCGGGTCAACAAACACCTTGATGCCCTTGGACTCGAAAACCTGGTCCTCGGTGCTTGCCTCGTCCACATATTCCAGCTTGTACGCCAGGCCGGAACAGCCGGTGGTGCGCACGCCCAGCCGCAGGCCGACGCCCTTGCCGCGCCGGTCCATATAGCGGGTCACATGCTTGGCTGCTTGTTCGGTCAGTGTGATTGCCATGGTTGCCTTGCCGTAGTGTCTGTCAGTGAGTTACAGGCTCAGGCTGCTTGCGTGCTGCCGGCCGTCGCTTCTTGCGCATGCCGCGCCTTGTAGTCCTGCACCGCTGCCTTGATGGCGTCTTCCGCCAGGATCGAGCAGTGGATCTTTACCGGTGGCAGCGCCAGTTCTTCGGCGATCTGGGTGTTCTTGATTTCCATTGCCTGGTCCAGCGTCTTGCCCTTGACCCACTCGGTCACCAGCGACGACGACGCAATGGCCGAACCGCAGCCGTAGGTCTTGAACTTTGCGTCCTCGATCACGCCATCGGGACCGACCTTGATCTGCAACTTCATCACGTCGCCGCAAGCCGGTGCGCCGACCATGCCGGTGCCGACCGTGTCGTCATCCTTCTTGAAGGAACCGACGTTGCGGGGGTTTTCGTAATGGTCGAGTACTTTTTCTGAATAAGCCATGGTGCGCTCCTGTGACTGTGTCTGTATCTGGTTTACTTCCGGTGGCGGGTCATGCCGTGCTGCGTGGCGCTGACCCGGCCTGCATGTCCATCGCGGCCCTGGGCGATCAGTGCGCCGCCCACTGTATCGATGCAATATCGATACCTTCCTTGTACATATCCCACAGCGGCGACAATTCGCGCAGCTTGCCGACCTTTTCCTTGATCAGGCGAATCGTGAAGTCGATGTCCTCTTCGGTGGTGAAGCGCCCGAAGGTGAAACGGATCGAGCTGTGCGCCAGTTCGTCGCTGCGGCCCAGCGCGCGCAATACATAAGATGGTTCCAGGCTGGCCGAAGTACAAGCCGAACCGGACGACACCGCAATGTCCTTGATCGCCATGATCAGCGACTCGCCCTCGACGTAATTGAAGCTGACGTTGAGGTTATGCGGCACGCGATGTTTCATGTCGCCGTTGATGTAGACCTCTTCCATCTCGGTCAGGCCTTTTGCCAGGCGGGCGTTGAGCGCGCTGATGCGGGCGACTTCTTCGTCCATCTCCAGCTTGGCCAGGCGGAATGCTTCGCCCATGCCGACGATCTGGTGGGTTGGCAGCGTGCCGGAACGCAAGCCGCGCTCATGACCGCCGCCGTGCATCTGCGCTTCGATCCGCACGCGTGGCTTGCGACGGACATACAGCGCGCCGATGCCTTTCGGACCGTAAGTCTTGTGGGCGGTAAAGGTCATCAGGTCGACCTTGGTTTTTTGCAGGTCGATCGGCAGCTTGCCGGTGGCTTGCGCCGCGTCGCAATGGAAAATGATGCCCTTCTTGCGGCACAGTTCGCCAATCTCGTCGATCGGCTGGATCACGCCGATTTCATTGTTGACCAGCATGACCGACACCAGGATCGTGTCCGGGCGCATCGCTTCTTCGAGTTGCTGCACCGTGATCAGGCCATCGGCCTGCGGCTGCAGGTAAGTCGCCTCGAAACCCTGGCGCTCCAGCTCGCGCACCGTATCCAGCACCGCCTTGTGCTCGGTCTTGACGGTGATGATGTGCTTACCCTTGGTCTTGTAAAAATGCGCCGCACCCTTCAGGGCCAGGTTGTTGCCTTCGGTCGCGCCGGAGGTCCAGATGATTTCGCGCGGATCGGCATTGACCAGCGCGGCGACGTTTTCGCGCGCTTCCTCGACCGCCTTTTCTGCCGTCCAGCCATACAGGTGGCTGCGCGAAGCGGGATTGCCGTACTGCTCGCGCAGGTAGGGAATCATCGCATCGGCCACACGCGGATCGACTGGCGTGGTCGCCGAGTAATCCAGGTAGACCGGGAAATGCGGTGCTTTCAGGGTGTCGAGCAAGGTTTTTGTCAAAGCTTGGTTCATTTCTTCCACTCCACTACAGTTATCAGGCTGGCGCCGTGTTGTTGGTTGTCCGGTGCAGGGTGACCACCGACTCATTCTGCTTGTGCTTCTGCTTCTGGACCAGGTCGCCCAGCGAAACCGAATCCAGGTAATCGACCATCTTCGCGTTCAGCGTCGCCCACAGGTCATGCGTCATGCAGCGCGTGCCATGCTCATGCTCGGCCGCGCCGCTGTGGCAGTTTTCCTTGCCGCCGCATTGGGTAGCATCGAGCGGCTCGTCCACCGCGATGATGATGTCGGCCACGGTCACGTCTTCCATCTTGCGGGCCAGCATGTAACCGCCGCCCGGACCGCGTACCGATTCAACGATCTCGTGGCGGCGCAACTTGCCGAACAGTTGCTCCAGGTAAGACAAGGAAATTTCCTGCCGCTGGCTGATGCCGGAAAGCGTCACCGGTCCCTTGTCCTGGCGCAGCGCCAGATCAATCATGGCGGTGACGGCGAACCGTCCTTTTGTTGTCAAGCGCATTGCAAGCCACTCCCGATACCGTTAATCACTGCAGTTTTTCAACCCGAAACCAAAGCTGGAATCCCAGGGATCCGGATGGCGGACGCCCTATTCCCTACTGATTTGGTCGAGTATAACAAACTTGACTGATCTTGTCAGGTATTAGCTAGCTCGAAATGTTAGGAAATTGCGTTGCAGACCAACATTATTTCATACCGGTGCGCTCGCTGCTCGGCGCCGTAGCAGGTGCAGCGGGCGAAAGAACGCATGCATGGCCGGATTGGCAATAAAGGAGATGTTGTACGGGTGTTCCGCCACGACGCGCGGGAACCGGCCGATATCGTCCAGCCCCGCCACCAGCTCGGCCACCTTGCCCCACAGGACCAGGGTCGGCAATGCGCCGGTACGGTTTGCGAGCGCTTCCAATACGACTTCCAGGAAGGGCCGCCAGGCGCGTGCGTCCTTTATCGGCGGCACTTCGGGCCGGTACACCAGCGCGGCATTGAGCAGCAGGAAACCGTGCCCGTGCAGCGATTGCTGCATCTCCGGCAGGGTCTGGATCATGTTGCTGTCGGGCGAGCGCGCATGGCGCGATGCTTCGGCAACCGGTTCGCCGGTGCACTCGCCCGGGCTCAGCATGCCTTCGCAGACCAGCAGCATCTTGATGAAGTTGCGCAGCGAGGTGGCGCGGTTGACCCTGGTCGACAGCCCCTTGTCGGACCACAGCGCATCGACTGCGCCGTCCATGAAGCACACGCCGGTCGCGCTCTCGGGCCGCGGATAAGGGCCCTCGCCGACCAGCACGGTACGCACGGCGTCGATTGGCAGTGAAAAAGCGGCAAACAGCCGATTGTCGTTGGGCAGGTAATCGGACGCGACCAGCGCCGGCAGGTAGGCCGGATCAGCGGCGGCGATGGCGCGCAGGCCTTGTTCAAGGATGGGGCGCCAGGACGGATGGGCGCGGTTGAGCGCGGGGGAGAGTTGTGAGGGAATCATGCGGCCGTATTGTAGCGTTTGCCGATGCGGGCGCTTGCCTTGGCGAGAGCACCGGGAAGACGAATCTCACTGGAGCTACAAAGCATCAAATTTGATGCTTTATCCCTACAGGCAGACCGGCGAGATGAAAATAACCGGCCCCACTGCCGATCAATGCTCCAGCAGCAAGGACCCGAAACCCTGCACCCGATCCGTAATGCCACTGTCGCGCAAGGCGTGCCAGTAGATCGCCGTATTGATCGCGATCACCGGCTTGTCCAGCCAGAATTCGGCAATCCCGGCCAGCCGCGCCGCTGCCAGGTTGGTGCCGACCTGGACAATCGCTTCCACCGACGGGTCGTTGAGGCGAATCATCGTGTCGCGCAACTGCTTTTCCGACACGTGGGCGATGTTGACCGGACTGCTGCATTTGAGTCCTTCCAGCGCCACCACTTCATAGCCGCACTCGGCAAAAAAGCGCAGCACCTGGGCGTCGCCCACCGGCTGGTAAGGCGTGATCACGGCAATGCGCTTGATGTCGCCATAGCAGGCCAGCGCCGCATTGACGGCGTCGGCGCCGGATGTCACCGGTTTGCCGCCCGAGATTTCCTTCATCCGCGCCATCAGCTTCTTGCTGCCCTCCACGCCATCCCAGAAAGTCTCGGAGGACATGCCCAGCACCAGCCGGTCCGGCTGGCAAGTCATGACCACCCGCGCGGCTTCATCCATCGAGGCCCGGATGTTGTCCATCAGGCGATTGAAATCCGCATCGTCGCGGATCGGCTCGTCCGGTATGTACAGGCGGCCAAAATGGTTGGTGACGCCATAAGGACGCATATCGTCCATTTCAGGCTGGACGGACGTATTGGTCGACGGCGCGATGATGCCCAGGCGCAGCCGGAAGCCGAGTGAATCGGTCATGACTGTGTTCTCCCCTCGTTTATTTTTATTCAGGTGCCGACATTATCAGTGCCGCTGGCGCCGAACAACTGCTCCTTGAGCACATGCAACTGGTCGCGCACCTGCGCTGCCTTTTCGAATTCCAGGTTCTTGGCATGGTCGACCATCAGCTTCTCCAGCCGCTTGATCTCCTTGCTGGCCTGCTTCTGGCTCAGCGACGCATAGCGCACCTGGTCCTGCGCCACCTGCAACTCCAGCCGTGCTTCCTGCGGGTTGTAGACGCCATCGATCAGCTCGCGGATCTCTTTCTTGATCCCCATCGGCGTGATGTTGTGGAGCAGGTTGTGCGCCACCTGCTTGGTGCGACGCCGCTCGGTCTCGTCGATCGCACGGCGCATCGAATCGGTGATGCGGTCCCCATACAGGATCGCCGTGCCATTGATATTGCGTGCGGCGCGGCCGATGGTCTGGATCAGGCTGCGCTCGGAACGCAGGAAGCCTTCCTTGTCCGCATCCAGGATGCTGACCAGCGATACCTCGGGCAGGTCCAGGCCTTCACGGAGCAGGTTGATGCCGACCAGCACGTCGAAGACGCCCATCCGGAGCTCGCGGAGCAGCTCCACCCGGCGCAGCGTGTCCACGTCCGAGTGCAGGTATTCGACCTTGACTCCGTGCCCCAGCAGATAGTCGGTGAGGTCCTCGGCCATCCGCTTGGTCAGGGTGGTGACCAGCACACGCTCGTTCTTCGCGGTGCGGGTCTTGATTTCACCGAGCAGATCATCGATCTGGCCTTTGGTGGGCTTGACGACGATCTCGGGGTCGATCAGTCCGGTGGGCCGGATGATCTGCTGCACGAAGCCGTCGGCCTTGCCGAGCTCATACTTGCCCGGCGTGGCGGAGAGGTAGACGGTCTGGCCCACGCGGTCCTGGAACTCGTCCCACTTCAGCGGGCGGTTGTCCATCGCGGAGGGCAGCCGGAAGCCGTGGTCCACGAGGTTCCGCTTGCGGGACATATCGCCCTCGTACATGGCGCCGATCTGCGGCACGGTGACGTGTGATTCGTCGATCACCAGGAGGAAGTCGTCCGGGAAGTAGTCGATCAGGCAGTGCGGCGCGGTTCCGCGGGCGCGTCCGTCGATGTGCCCGGAGTAGTTCTCGATGCCGTTGCAGAAGCCCATCTGCTGCATCATTTCCAGATCGTAGGTGGTGCGCATCCTCAGGCGCTGCGCCTCCACGAGCTTGTTCTGGCTCTCCAGGACCTGGAGCCGCTCGGCCAGCTCGTCCTCGATCCGCTTGATGGCCCGGCCCATCCGCTCCGGTCCGGCGACGTAGTGCGAGGCCGGGAAGACGTACATCTCGGTCTCATCCCGGATGATCTCCCCGGTGAGCGGGTGCAGGGTGTAGATGTTCTCGATCTCGTCGCCGAAGAACTCGACCCGGATCGCCAGCTCCTCATACATCGGGATGATTTCGACGGTGTCGCCGCGGACCCGGAAGGTGCCGCGGTGGAAGTCCATGTCATTGCGGGAGTACTGCATGGAGACGAATTTGCGGAGCAGGTCGTCACGGTTCATCTCCGCACCCTTGCGGAGCGTCACCATGCCGGCG
>NZ_JAUSNH010000132.1 GCF_030645335.1 Lacisediminimonas sp.
AAGTCCAGCTGGTGCGCGTGTTCGCCGATGCCGACGTCAAGCTGCGCCTGTTCCATGGCCGTGGCGGCACCGTGGGCCGTGGCGGCGGCCCGAGCTACGACGCGATCCTGGCGCAGCCGCCCGGCACCGTCAACGGCCAGATCCGCCTGACCGAGCAGGGCGAAATCATCGCATCGAAGTTCTCCAACGCCGATATCGGCCGCCGCAACCTCGAACTGCTGGTCGCGGCCACGCTGGAAGCGAGCCTGCTCAATGCCAGCCTGGACAGCCGCGCCAAAAAACGCCTGCGCCAATTCGAAGAAGTGATGGCCGCGCTGTCGGCAAAAGCCTATGCTGCCTACCGCAACCTGGTCTACGAAACGCCCGGCTTCGCCGACTACTTCTTCGACTCGACCCCGATTGCCGAGATTGCAATGCTCAATATCGGCTCGCGTCCGGCGAGCCGCAAGGCCACGCGCCGGATCGAAGACTTGCGCGCCATTCCCTGGAGTTTCTCGTGGGGGCAATGCCGTTTGTTGCTGCCGGGATGGTACGGCTTCGGCGCCGCCGTTTCCGAGTGGCTGGACGAGGCTGGTCCGGCGCAGCGCAGCAAGCGCGCCGCGCTGCTGCGCGCCATGTCGCGCGACTGGCCATTTTTCGCGGCGCTGATCTCCAACATGGACATGGTGCTGGCCAAGACCGACCTGGCGGTGGCGTCGCGCTATGCGTCATTGGTGACGGATCGCAAGCTACGACAACAGATTTTCCGGCGCATCAGCGCCGAGCACCAGCAAACGCTGGCCTGCCTGATCCTGGTGACGGGGCAAAAGGAACGACTGACCGGCAATCCGGTATTGGCGCAATCGATCAAGAATCGACTGGCTTATCTTGATCCGCTGAACCATCTGCAAGTGGAGTTGATCAAGCGGGCGCGCGCCAATGCGCTGGCTGCCGGCAAAGGCGAGGACCGGGTTTACCGAGGGATTCATTTGTCGATCAATGGTGTTGCGGCGGGTCTGCGCAATACAGGATAAGGAGTTGCCGAACATGCCTAAAGCGATCTGGAAAGACACGGTCATTGCGCAAGCGCCTGCGGATCAGGTCGTGCTGGTCGAGGGGAATATGTATTTTCCTGCAGATGCGGTCGATGCGGCGTTTTTGCGCAGTAGCGACAAGCAGACCGTCTGCGGCTGGAAGGGAACTGCCAGCTATTACGACCTGGTGGTGGATGGCGAGCTGAACAAGGATGCGGCCTGGTATTACCCCGCGCCAAAGGATGCGGCCATAGAGATAGCCGGGCGGATTGCGTTTTGGCGCGGCGTGCAGGTTGTCGACTGATCATGTAGGCCACACGTCACTGTAATTGCGTCGTTTCCAGAGGGGCTGACATGTTCATAGGCCATTTCGGATTGGCGTTCGGCGCCAAGGCGACGGCGCCGAAAGTGTCACTGGGTTCGCTTTTCCTGGCGGCCCAATTCATCGATCTTCTGTGGCCGACATTGCTCTTGCTCGGGATAGAACGGGTCGAAATCAATACCCGGATTTCCCAGGGGCCGCCACTGGATTTCGTGCACTACCCGATTTCACACAGCTTGCTGATGGTCCTCGTGTGGGCGGCGCTCGTGGGCGTCGTGCATTACCGCTTTCGACACAATCTGCGCGGCGCCCTGGTGCTTGCCGCAGCCGTCATCAGCCATTGGATCCTTGACTCCATTGTGCATTACCCCGACCTGCCGCTGTACCCCGGCAGCGCGCAATTGGCCGGTCTCGGTATCTGGTCGTCTCCGGTGGCGTCGATGGCGATCGAGCTAGGGATATTTGCTGTGGGCCTGTACCTGTACCTGCGATCGACCAAATCGATTGACCACACAGGCAAATGGGCGCTGTGGGCGCTCGTGGGCTTCCTTGTGCTGGTCCATGTCGCCAATGCATTTGGCCCGCCACCGCCGGGCACTGCGGCGCTGGTGTGGGTCGGGCAAGCGCAATGGCTGCTGGTGGCCTGGGCTTACTGGGTAGACCGTCATCGCCGTCCCGCCTCCGGTGCTGGTTCCGGTGCGGACCTTGCATGGCAAACCGAAGGCCAATAGCCGCGAGAACGAGTATCAGTCCCCGCCACGCGTCATCAGTGCCTTCAACGCCGGCCACTGCCGCCGCGAAACCGGCAGCCTTTCGTCCGTCCCTCGCAATATCACCAGCCACGATTCCTTGTCCGCAGGATCATCGTGCGCATCGGGCAGCCCCTTCTCCACGCCCACCACTGCATTGCGCGCCACCAGGGCATTGCGATGCACGCGCACGAACAGCTCCGGCATTTCGTCCTCGATCGACTGCAGTGACGACTCGATCAGGTACTCCGCATCGGCGGTGTGCAGGCTCACGTACTTCTGTTCAGCCTTCAGGAACACGACCTGGTCCGCTGGCACCAGCAACACCCGGCCCTTCTCCTGCACCGTGAACTGCCGCGCCACGGCGTACGCCGCGCCACGCAAGTCGACCGCCCGCCGGATCGCCTGCGCCAGCCGTTCGGCCCGCACCGGCTTGAGCAGGTAGCCCAGCGCCTCCACCTCGAAAGCCTGCAAGGCAAACTCGTCATGCGCGGTGATGAAGATGATCGCGGGCGCATGCGCTTGCCGGCGCAGTTGCCGGGCCAGCTCCAGGCCGTCCATGCCAGGCATTTGCACATCGAGCAAGATCAGGTCGGCCTGGGTGCTGGCCGCCAGCGCGAGTGCCTGCCGGGCATCGGCTGCCTCGCCGGCCAATTGGTGCGCGCAGGTTTCGGCGATATCCGCCAACAAGGTCTTCATGCGCGCGCGCGCCGGCGCTTCGTCATCGACGATCAGGATGCGCGGGATCGATCCGCTCATGACGAGCGCCGCTGGTAAGGAAAGCGCAAGCGCACGACAAACTGCCCGTCGGCCGCGACTGTCGACAACTCCCCCTCGACGTCATACAACAAGGCCAGCCGTTCGCGGATATTGGACAGCGCCATGTGGTTGCCGCCCGGCTGGACTTCTGCATGCAGCGGATTGGCAATCGTGATCTCGATCCGCTCCAGCAGCCGCCGCATGCCGATCCGGATCAGCACCGGTGTGCTGCTTGGCTCGACGCCGTGATGGACGGCGTTTTCCAGCAGCGGCTGCAACAGCAGCGCCGGAACCCGCGCCGTGCGCCGGGTTTCTTCGTCGACTTGCTGCAAGTCCCAGTCCAGTTGCAGGCGCTCGCCCAATCGCAGCGATTCAATTGCCAGGTATTGCCGGCACAGGCCGATCTCCTCTTCCAGAGTCGACATTTCACGCGCATCGCGTATCAACACGCGCAGCAGGTCGGACAAGTCCTCCAATGCCGTTTCGGCAACGCGCGGCTGTGTGCGGATCAGCGACAGCACCGCATTGAGGCTATTGAACAGGAAATGGGGCCGGATGCGCGCCTGCAGCGCCTGCAGGTGCGCTTCGGCCAGGGCTGGCGAATAGGCGCGCATGCGCAACGCAAAGTAATGCTGGAGCGCTGCGCCCAGCACCGCCGCCACCAGTGCGCCCGCCCATATACCGCTGGCGGTCGTGTCGAAGCTGCGCGCCATCAGCCAGATCACGGCCGCCGTCACGGCCGCCGGCACCGCCGCGCTGGCCAGGCGCTGCAGCCAGGCCGGTGCAGCGCCAGCACTGCTGCGCAGCGCGCACAACAATAACAAGGACAACATGGTTGACAGTTCCACAACGACAGCACTGTCGGTGAATGCCTGCAATGCCGCGCGCAAGTCCGCCGTCCACGCGATGGACGCTGCCAGCATTGCTGCATTGACGACCAGCAACGCGCGCAGCACCACCCCCATGTTGCAGCAATCGGGCAATACGACGGTGTCAGGGGCAAGGCCGGGGCGGGCAGTGGGAGGCATGCGCGGGAGGATGGTTGCTGTTGCGTGGTTCGATCAGATGGGATGGGATGGGATGAAATGAAAAAGGGACCATTGAGTCCGGCAATCAGCAGCCCCCGCATCTGCGCTTGAAAACAGCGACACTGGCCAGATCGTCCGGTCGGCGCGCCCGCTTGCTTTATAATCCGGCCATTCCACGGGATTGAATTATGACAGCACAACTCTCCAAAAAAAGCGAGGCATGGTCAGCTCGCTTCTCTGAACCAGTCTCGGATTTGGTCAAACGCTACACCGCGTCGGTATTTTTCGACAAGCGGCTTGCGCACGTTGACATCCAGGGCTCACTGGCGCATGCCGACATGCTGGCCAAACAGGCCATCATTACCAGCACCGACCTGGCTGACATCCAGCGTGGCATGGCGCAGATCAAAAGCGAAATCGACGCCGGACAGTTCGAATGGCTGCTCGACCTGGAAGACGTGCACCTGAATATCGAGAAGCGCCTGACCGAACTGGTCGGCGACGCCGGCAAGCGCCTGCATACCGGACGCTCGCGCAACGACCAGGTAGCGACCGACATCCGTCTCTGGCTGCGCGCGGCAATCGACGACATCCTGGTGCTGCTGCGCGACTTGCGCGTGGCGCTGGTCGACCTGGCCGAACAGCATGCCGACACCATACTCCCCGGCTTCACCCACATGCAAGTGGCGCAGCCGGTGACGTTTGGCCACCACATGCTGGCCTATGTGGAAATGTTCGGGCGCGATGCGGAGCGCATGCAGGACTGCCGCCGCCGCGTCAACCGCTTGCCGCTGGGCGCCGCCGCGCTGGCCGGCACCACCTTTCCGATCGACCGCGAACTCGTGGCCCGCACCCTGGGCTTTGACGAGGTGTGCCGCAATTCGCTGGACGCCGTATCCGACCGCGACTTCGCCATCGAATTCTGCGCCGCCGCCGCGCTGGTGATGACCCATGTGTCGCGCATGTCGGAAGAATTGGTGATCTGGATGAGTCCGCGGGTCGGCTTCATCGACATCGCCGATCGCTTCTGCACCGGTTCGTCGATCATGCCGCAAAAGAAGAACCCCGATGTGCCCGAACTTGCGCGCGGCAAGACCGGCCGCGTCAACGGCCACCTGATTGCCTTGCTCACGCTGATGAAGGGCCAGCCGCTGGCCTATAACAAGGACAACCAGGAGGACAAGGAGCCGCTGTTCGACACTGCCGACACCGTGATCGACACGCTGCGCATCTTTGCCGACATGGCGCGCGGTATCACAGTCAAGCCCGAGGCCATGCGCGCCGCAGCGCTGCAGGGTTATGCGACAGCCACCGACCTGGCTGATTACCTGGTCAAGAAAGGCATGGCCTTTCGCGACGCCCACGAAGCCGTGGCGCGCGCAGTGCGTGCCTGCGACGATGCCAAATGCGACCTGGCCGACTTGTCGCTGGAACAATTGCGCCAGTTCTCGACGCTGATCGAAGCCGATGTGTTTGCCGTCCTGACGCTGGAAGGTTCCGTGGCGGCGCGCGACCACATTGGCGGCACGGCGCCAGCGCAGGTACGCCGGGCGATTGCCCAGGCCAGGCTGCAATTGGGTCCGGACCCGGCGCATGGCTAAGCGGGGCCAGGCCCGCGCCTGACTACGCATAAACCACTAGTTGCTTCTATGCAAATTTTTATCGGGCATAAAGTTGATTTGACATACACTAGCGCCTCGCCCCGGAGAGCATTCCGCGGCGTTTCCCAAGAGCCGATGGCCTGGCCCATGCAACGCGCCTGAATACTGGAGTTTATTTTGTCGTTCCTACTCTCGATCTCGAAATGGATTGATGCGATCAATGAAAAGATCGGCCTGGCCGTTGGCTGGGCGCTGCTGGCAGCCGTCATCATCTGCAGCGGCAACGCGTTGATCCGTTACGCATTCAACATGAGTTCCAACGGCTGGCTGGAAATCCAGTGGTACCTGTTTTCGCTGATGTTCCTGATGGGCGCGTCTTACACGCTGCGCCGCAACGAGCATGTACGCATCGACGTCATCGTCGGCCGCCTGTCCAAGCGCACGCAGGTCTGGATCGACCTGTTGGGCTTCGTATTCTTCCTGTTGCCCATGACGATCCTGATCCTCTATGACGCCATCCCTTACGCAATGGTGTCAATCAGCAGCCAGGAAATGTCGAGCAACTCGGGCGGGCTGATCCTGTGGCCGGCAAAAATCATGATACCGATCGGCTTTGCCTTGCTGACCTTGCAGGGCATATCGGAACTGATCAAGCGCATCGGTTTCCTTGTTGGCCGTGTCGACGCCAGCGCATTCGAGAAACAGGCGCCCACACCGGAGGATGAGATCAATGCGATCAAGTCCGCCAACAAACTGAACTGAACGCACGACCATCATGACTGAATTCCTCATCGCCAATATCGCGCCGATCATGTTCGTGGCGCTGGTTGTGTTCCTGCTCTCGGGTTTTCCGGTTGCCTTTGCACTCGGCGCCAATGGCCTGTTTTTCGGCTTGCTCGGCATAGAACTCGGGCTGCTCAAGCCGGAACTGTTGCAAGCGCTGCCAAACCGGCTGTTCGGCATCATGGCCAACGACACGCTATTGGCCATTCCATTCTTTACCTTCATGGGGCTGATCCTGGAACGCTCCGGCATGGCCGAGGATCTGCTCGACACCATTGGCCAGTTGTTCGGGCCGATCCGGGGCGGCGTCGCCTATGCCGTGATTTTCGTCGGCGCGCTGCTGGCGGCCACTACCGGCGTGGTCGCCGCGTCGGTCATCTCGATGGGCCTGATTTCCCTGCCGGTGATGCTGCGCTATGGCTACGACAAACGGCTGGCGTCGGGCGTGATTGCCGCTTCCGGCACGCTGGCGCAGATCATCCCGCCGTCGCTGGTGCTGATCGTGATGGCCGACCAGCTCGGCCGTTCCGTCGGCGACATGTACAAGGCGGCCTTTGTTCCGGGCCTCCTGCTCACGGCAATGTACTGCGGCTATGTGCTGGCCTTGTCCATCTTCCGGCCGGCAGCGGTTCCCGCACTGCCACTGGAGGCGCGCAACCTGCGTGAGCCCAATGGCAATAGCGGCGCCGTGTCGCTGCTGTTCCTGGTGCTGGGCACTGTCGCCTTGTCGACCGGTTTTGCGCGCTGGTACATCAGCGGACATCCGGCTGCTGCGACCGATGAAATCATCGTCTACTCAATGGCGGTGGGGATGGCCTTTGCATTCACGCTCGCCTATCTCAACCGCAGCCTGAAGATCGGATTACTGTCGCGCATGGCCGAAAAGGTCGTATTCGTGCTGATGCCGCCGCTGGCGCTGATTTTCCTGGTGCTGGGCACGATTTTCGTCGGCATTGCCACCCCGACCGAAGGTGGCGGCATGGGCGCCATGGGCGCGCTGATCCTGGCCGTCATGAACCGGCGCCTGACCTTTGACCTGCTCAAGCAAGCGATGGGTTCGACCACGCGGCTGTCCTGTTTCGTGATGTTCATCCTGATCGGCTCGTCGGTATTCGGGCTGGTGTTCCGCGCTGTGAACGGCGACCTGTGGGTCGAGCATTTGCTGACATCGCTTCCGGGCGGCGCGATGGGCTTCCTGATCGTGGTCAATATCCTGTTCTTCGGATTGGCTTTCTTCCTCGACTTCTTCGAGTTGGCCTTCATCCTGGTGCCGCTGGTCGGGCCGGTCGCTGAAAAGCTCGGCATCGACCTGATCTGGTTCGGTGTGCTGCTCAGCGTGAACATGCAGACCTCGTTCATGCATCCGCCATTCGGCTTTGCCTTGTTCTACCTGCGCTCGGTTGCACCCAAAGAAGTCAAGACCAGTGACATCTACTGGGGCGCGGTGCCGTTCGTGGTGATCCAGGTGATCATGGTCAGCCTGATCATCGCTTTCCCGAAAATCGTGTACATCGAAAAGCCGGTGAACATGAAGGAAAACATCGAACTCAAGATCGACATTCCGCAACACGACGGATCTACCGATGCGCCCGGCGGAACCGAGGGCGGATTGAAACTGCCAGACACCGAGGGGGGCTTGAAGCTGCCGGAAATACCGGAAATGCCGGCGTCGGAAGAACCGGTATTGAATTTCTCGAAGGACGCCGGCAAGAAATAACCCAGCGAGATCAGCACCCGATGTAAAAAAACCGCACGTCAACGCCGTGCGGTTTTTTTATTTCAGCAAACGCTGAACACTGCTTATCCAGTGAAATGACCCTGACCGGACCTGATCAAGGCGCGAATATCGTGGCACAAATCGCCTTGTCTGGCAGCACCCGGACCGCAGCCTAGTTACCGGCTATCGTCATGCTTTCAATCAGTATCGAGCCGGTCTGCTTGGTACCGCGATTGATCGCATCCGCGCCGATGCTGACGATCTGGCGGAACATGTCCTTGAGGTTGCCGGCGATGGTGATTTCTTCGACCGGATACTGGATTTCACCCTTCTCGACCCAGTAACCGGATGCGCCGCGCGAATAGTCGCCGGTGACGTAGTTCACGCCCTGCCCCATCAATTCGGTCACCAGCAGGCCGGTCCCGAGCCGCTTGAGCATGGCCTTGAAATTATCGGCCGGCGTAGCCAGCGTCGAGCGCAGCACCAGGTTATGCGATCCGCCGGCGTTGCCGGTGGTTTTCATGCCGAGCTTGCGGGCGGAGTAGGTCGACAGGAAATAGCCCTGCACGACGCCATCGCGCACCACATCGCGCTTCTGGGTGCGCACGCCCTCCTCGTCGAATGGCGCCGAACCCACTGCGCCGGGCACATGCGGATCTTCAGTGACCTGGATATGGTCGGCAAACACCGGCTTGCCGAGCGAATCGACCAGGAAGGTCGATTTGCGGTACAAGGCGCCGCCTGACACCGCCTGCACGAACGCACCGAGCAAACCGGCCGCCAGCGGCGCTTCAAACAGCACCGCGCATTTGCGGGTGCTCAGCTTGCGGGCGTTGAGCCGGGCCAGCGCGCGCTGCGCCGCATAACGGCCGACCGCTTCCGGTTCGGCCAGCCGGTCTGGACTGCGATCCGACGTGTACCAGTCGTCGCGCTGCATGTTGCCGCCGCGCCCGGCAATCGGCGCCACCGAGATGCTATGCCGCGAAAACGGATAGCCGCCCATGAAATCACGGGTATTGGCGGTAATGAAGTGCGACTGCTGGGCATAAACGCTGGCGCCCTCACTATTGGTGACGCGCCGGTCGACCGCAAACGCGGCCGCTTCGCAACGACTGGCGATCCTGACGGCCTCGTCCGCGGACAGCAGCCACGGATGGCACAGGGCCAGGTCGCGCGGATTGCGTTCCAGCATGTCTTCGTCGGGCAAGCCGGCGCAATCGTCGGCCGCAGTGAAGCGCGCAATGTTGTAGGCCGCCTCCACCGTGTCCTGCAGCGACTTGCGGGAGAAATCCGAGGTGCTGGCATTGCCGCGCCTGATCGAGCCGTGGTCACCGAGCAGGACCGTCACGCCCATGCCCTTGTCCTTGTTTTGTTCGATGGTTTCTATCTTGCCCTTGCGCACCGTCACCGACAGGCCATTGCCCTCGTTGATGTCGACTGCTGCGTCGGTCGCGCCTTTTTCCCTGGCGAAACGCAGTACATCCTGTGCGATTTGTTTCAACTGGTCCGGCGTATAGCTGAAGTTGGTGGCGTCGTTCATTGGTTCTCGTGGATTCGGGCTCGTTGGGACGGCAGCGTTCTGGTCACTGCCTAAACCGGTTATGATAGCAGCCATATAAATTTGCATTGCCCAGGCTGATGGCCTGTGTCCACTTACATCATGCCCAACGCAAACCGCGGTAACACCGGGTTCCAGTCGAACGAGTTTGAACAGCAGTACGACCGGCCCTCGAAATCACAATTGAAGCGCGACATGACCGCGCTGCAAAAGCTCGGCGAAGAACTCGTCAACGAGCCGGGCGACCGCGTCTTGCGGGTGCCTATGCCCGAAGATGTCAGGGACGCCATCCTCGCGTGCCAGCAGATCAAGGACCACGAAGGGCGCCGCCGGCAGATGCAATATGTCGGCAAGCGCATGCGCGGCCTGGAAGAAGAGGAAGTCGCGGTGATCCGCAAGACCCTCGACAGCTGGCGGGGGGCCTCCAAATCAGAAACCGCTGCGCTGCACGCGCTGGAACGCTGGCGCGACCGCCTGGTGGCCGACGACGCCGCCCTGACTGCGCTGCGCGAAAAGTATCCCCAGATCGACATGCAGCAGGTGCGCACCATGATCCGCAACGCGCGCCGCGAGCAGGCCGAGAACAAACCGCCGAAAGCCTACCGCGAGATTTTCCAGTTGCTCAAGCAACTGCAAAAGCCGGACGCTGGCCAGGAAGGCAGCCAGCAGGAAGGCGACACCGACAGTGACGGGCAAGACAGCGACGACAAAGCATGAGCAACAGCCGCACGAGCCCCGATGAATTGCTGATCGGCCTGGTGTCGATCTCGGATCGCGCTTCCACCGGCGTCTACCAGGACCAGGGCATTCCGGCCCTGCAGGACTGGTTCAGCCGCGCCCTGACCAGCCCGTGGCGGATGGAAACCCGGCTGATACCCGACGAAGCCGCCGCCATTTCGCAAGCGCTGGTCGAGCTGGTCGACCAGGTCGGCTGCGACCTGGTGGTAACCACCGGCGGCACCGGTCCGGCGCGGCGCGATGTGACGCCGGAGGCCACGCTGGCAGTCGCGACCAAGGAAATGCCGGGATTCGGCGAACAGATGCGGCAGATCAGCCTGCATTTCGTGCCGACCGCGATCCTGTCGCGCCAGGTCGCAGTAATCCGCGAGACGCCAAACCATGCCGCCCTGATCATGAACCTGCCGGGGCAGCCAAAATCGATCCGGGAAACACTGGAAGGCCTGAAAGACGCTGACGGCAAGAGCATTGTCGGCGGCATCTTCGCGGCCGTTCCCTACTGCATCGACCTGATCGGCGGACCGTATGTCGAGACCGATGAGGCCGTGTGCAAAGTCTTTCGCCCAAAATCAGCCATCCGCAACAAGACCACACCAACACCATGAGTACAAACCCTAGCCTGCTTGAGGCAATCGAGCTTGAAACCCAGCCGAACCCTGCCGTTGCCGTGATCTGGCTGCATGGCCTGGGCGCCGACGGTTCCGACTTCGTGCCCATCGTGCATGAACTCGATTTGCGCGGCTGCCCCGGAATCCGTTTCATCTTCCCGCATGCGCCCACCATGCCGGTCACCATCAACGGCGGTTACGTGATGCGTGCCTGGTACGACATCATGGGCACCGAAATTGCCCGCACCGAAGACGAGAGCGGCTTGCGCGCGTCGCAGCGGGCAGTGGAAATGCTGATACAGCGCGAGATATCGCGCGGCATTCCGGCCAAGCGTATCATCCTGGCCGGATTCTCCCAGGGGTGTGCGATGACCTTGCAGACAGGCTTGCGCCATCCCGAAAAATTGGGCGGCATGTTGTGCCTGTCGGGTTACCTGCCGCTGTTTGCGACGATTGCCGCCGAAAGTCATCCGGTCAACCAGGAAACCCCGATTTTCATGGCGCATGGCCGGATGGACCCGGTCATTCCGATCGATCGCGCCGAGAAGTCGCGCGACCTGCTGCGTTCGCTCGGCTATACCGTCGAATGGCACGATTACGCCATGCCGCACTCGGTCTGCCCTGAAGAAATCGGGGACATTGGCCGCTGGTTCCAGAAACTGCTCGGCTAAGCAAAGCCGAGGGTCCAGGCCGCGCCCGACGCCGCGGGCTGGCCCTCAGCCCTCAGGCCCGGCTCAGGCTTCCCTGAGCGTTTGCAAGGGTGGCTGGCGCAATACATTGCGCAAGCCCGCCCAACCGCCAATCAACGCGCACAGCATGCCGGCTACCAGCCCGGCGATCCACGCGGTGGGCGTAAAGCGCCACGCAAAGTCGAACAGATAAGTCGCCAGCGACCAGCCCACTGCGGTGGCGCCCAATGCCGCCAGCAATCCGGCCAGCATGCCCACCAGCGCAAACTCTATCCATTGCGAGCGCGACAATTGCGAGCGGGTCGCGCCCAGAGCCCGCAGCAGCGCTGCTTCGCGCATGCGCTCGTCTTGCGAACCGGCCATCGCCGCATACAGCACCAGCACGCCGGAGGCCAGCGTGAACAGGAACAGGAACTCGACTGCCGCGACCACCTGGTCAATCACCGCCTGCACCTGGCGCAAGACGCTGCCCACATCGACCACGGTCAGGTTGGGAAAGTCGCGCGACAAGGCATTGGGTAATCCCGGCCGTTCGTCCGGCAGGCGAAATGCGGTGATGAAGGTTTGCGGCGTATCGGCCATCAACGCCGGATTCAGGATCACGAAAAAATTGACCCGCATCGATCCCCATTCCAGCTTGCGCAAGCTGGTGACGCTGGCTTCCACATTCTGGCCGGCGATGTCGAAGGTGATGCGATCGCCCAGCTTCAGCCCCAGGGTGCGCGCCAGCCCCACCTCGACCGAGGCTTCCGGTTTGGCGTCGTCATACCAGCGCCCCTGCACCACTTCGTTTTGCGACGGCAGGTCGCGCATGGTCGAGAGGTTGAATTCGCGCTCGACCAGCCGTTGCGCCCGGTCGTCCACATAGTCGGAACGGCTGACGTCGCGCTCATTGATGCGCACCAGTCGGCCCCGGATCATCGGATACAGCACCGGCTTGGTGACACCATTTTCAAGCAACTGCCGGGCCACGGCTTCGCGCTGGTCCGGCTGGATATTGATGATGAAATGATTTGGCGCATCGGCCGGCGTGGCGCCGCGCCAGGCCGCCACCAGGTCGCCGCGTATCACGGTCAGCAACAGCAAGGCCATCAGGCCCAGCGACAGCGCGACGATCTGCACCACCGTGCCGGCCGGACGTCGCTGCAAGGCGGTAATGGCAAAGCGCCAGCTCGGCGAAGACGACAGGTTGCGGATGAAGCGCAGCAAGCGCACGCCCGACCAGCCGGCCAGTGCAAACACCAGCAAGCCGGCGACAAAGCCGCCTGCCGCCAATGCGCCCAGCGTCAGGTTGCCGGCT
>NZ_JAUSNH010000150.1 GCF_030645335.1 Lacisediminimonas sp.
GTAGGAATAGCCCAGCGTCAGGATTTTTGGCTTCAGGAAGTAATTATTGGCCTCGGAGTCGGCATACCCGAGTTGCTTCAGCGTGTAGAGGCAGCGCCGCACCGCAGCGCGTGGAATGCCGGTCCGGTGGCTGATCTGCGCAATGGTCAGGCTGCGGCGTTGGTCGCTGAAAGACCGCACTACCGCCAGGCCGCGTGCCAGCGATGTCATGAAACTCGGATCTGTCAGAGCCTCAATTTCCTCGGCAATCGTCAGCTCGCGCTTGCCGTCGAGCTTTTCGGTGCTGCCAGGATCGTCGGCGTCGTCGACATCATCGGAGTCGTCTGTGTTGCCGCGAACGTCAGGGTCTTCTGCGATCAGCCCTCCCGTTTCCGGCAGCAGGTCGTCTTCCCCGAGGGTGTTTTTGTCCTTGATATTGGTTTTGGCCTGCTCAGTCAGGTATTGCATGGTTCGACTACTCCCTAACAAAATGTTAAATGCACCGGGAAGTCAAAATCCGATAATCAACCGAATGTTCGACCACCGCACACAATTGCGGTTGCGATCTTGACGCGTTCATGCTGACATGAAAAAATTCAACGTTCTTTAATCGATTGAATGTTCGATAATCGAACATTTGTCGATGGCAGCATGACAATAGCGCCGATTTTACTGCACTCAAGTAGCACTTGCGAGGAAAATCAAACCCCGCCGCAGACTTATGTTGTTTTATAAGCAAGATCAGGCTTGGGGAAAAATGTCAATTATTTATAGGAAGAGTGCTAATCTTGATTAACAAAATTACGATTCCATTCAATCTGCTGTTTCCGGCATTCCTGATGGCTCGACGGTCATGATTGGCGGCTTTGGCAACGCTGGCATGCCGGCTGCGCTGATCGACGCGCTGATCGAGCAGGGTGCACGGGAACTCACCATCGTCAATAACAATGCCGGCAATGGCGACCACGGGCTGGCGGCCTTGCTCAAGGCCAAACGGGTGCGCAAGATCATTTGCTCGTTTCCTCGGCAGACCGACTCGCACGTGTTCGACGGCCTGTACCGGGCCGGTGAAATCGAACTTGAACTGACGCCGCAAGGAAACCTCGCTGAACGCATCAGGGCCGCAGGTGCCGGGATTGCCGGCTTCTTTACGCCGACCGGTTATGGCACGCTGCTGGCCGAAGGCCGCGAGACCCGCGTCATCAACGGCCGCGGCTACGTGCTCGAAACACCGATCCACGCCGACTACGCGCTGATCAAGGCGCACCGTGGCGACCGCTGGGGCAACCTGGTCTATCGCAAGGCGGCCCGCAATTTCGGTCCTATCATGGCCAGCGCCGCCAAATGCACGATCGCCCAGGTCGCGGGCATTGCAGCGCTAGGTGAACTGGATCCTGAAAACATCGTGACGCCCGGCATTTTTGTCCAGCGCGTGGTACTGGAAGGAGCGCAAGCATGAAACGACTCAATCGTGACCAGATGGCCGCACGGGTAGCGCAAGACATTGCAGAAGGCGCGTATGTCAACCTCGGCATTGGCTTGCCGACCCTGGTTGCCAACCATCTTCCGCCTGACCGCGAAATTTTCCTGCACAGCGAAAACGGCATTCTCGGCATGGGCCGTGCGCCCTTGCCCGGACAGGAAGACGAAGACCTGATCAACGCCGGCAAGCAGCCGGTTACCTTGCTCCCCGGCGGCGCCTACTTCCACCATGCCGATTCGTTTGCGATGATGCGCGGCGGCCATCTCGACATTTGCGTGCTGGGCGCATTCCAGGTTTCTGTTGCAGGCGACCTTGCCAACTGGCATACGGGCGCCCCGGACGCGATCCCTGCAGTGGGCGGCGCGATGGATCTTGCGATCGGCGCCAAGCAGGTTTTCATCATGATGGAGCATCTGACCAAGAGCGGTGAAAGCAAACTGGTACGCCAGTGCACCTATCCGCTCACCGGCGTGCGCTGCGTCAGTCGCGTCTATACCGACCTGGCCGTGATCGACGTCACACCGGAGGGGTTCGCCGTGCGCGAGATCATCCCCGAACTGTCTTTTGATGCCTTGCAGGATATGTCCGGCATGGACTTGATCGACAGGCGCTAAAATCGGTTTGGTGCCCTGCTTCAATAAATCAGACATTCAGCAATCGGATGAGCCGATGCTTCGGCCCGTCCCTAACTAAAAGCGATATTGAAATGAACGATGCCTATATCTGCGATGCCATCCGCACACCCATCGGGCGCTATGCCGGTGCGTTAAAGGATGTGCGCGCCGACGACCTGGGCGCTGTGCCCCTGAAAGCCTTGCTGGCGCGCCATCCCGAACTCGACTGGCGTGCGGTCGAAGACGTACTCTATGGCTGCGCCAACCAGGCCGGTGAAGACAATCGCAATGTTGCCCGCATGTCGGCGTTGCTCGCCGGGCTGCCGCAGGAGGTGCCTGGCGGCACGATCAACCGATTGTGCGGGTCGGGGATGGACGCAGTGGGCAGCGCAGCGCGCGCGATCAAGGCCGGCGAGGCACAGCTGATGATCGCCGGCGGCGTCGAATCGATGACGCGCGCGCCGTTCGTGATGGGCAAGGCCGACAGTGCATTTGCGCGCAATTCGTCCATCTACGACACCACGATCGGCTGGCGCTTCGTCAACCCGCAGATGAAAGCATTGTTCGGCGTGGATTCAATGCCGGAAACCGCCGAAAACGTCGCAACTCAGTACGAGATCAGCCGCGCCGACCAGGACAAGTTTGCCGTAGCAAGCCAGGACAAGGCCGCCGCCGCGCAAAAAAATGGCATCCTGGCGCAGGAAATCACGCCTGTGGTGATTCCGCAGAGAAAAGGCGACTCCATCGTCGTCGAGCATGACGAACATCCGCGCATCACCAGCGTCGAAGCTTTGGCAAAGCTGAAAGGTGTCGTGCGGCCGGACGGCACCGTTACCGCGGGCAACGCATCCGGTGTCAATGATGGCGCATGCGCGATGTTGATCGCCAGCGAACAGGCCGCACGCGAGCACCAGTTGACGCCGCGCGCCCGGATCGTCGGCATGGCCACGGCAGGCGTTGCGCCGCACATCATGGGCATTGGCCCGGCGCCGGCCTCGCAGCTCTTGCTGAAGCGGCTGGGCATGCGGATCGAGCAAATGGATGTGATCGAACTCAATGAGGCATTCGCGTCCCAGGGCCTGGCCGTATTGCGCCTGCTAGGCGTGGCAGATGATGATCCCAGGGTCAATCCGAATGGCGGGGCGATCGCGCTCGGTCATCCGCTTGGCATGAGCGGCGCGCGTTTGGTGACAACGGCGATGTATCAATTGCACCGCACCGGCGGTCGCTACGCCCTGTGCACGATGTGCATCGGTGTCGGGCAGGGAATTGCGATGGTGATCGAGCGGGTCTGAGTGCGGGCCGGGTATTGCTCCGGCCGTCCTTGGAGCGAATACCCGTTTTCGGGCCAGGACCGACGCCGCTAGTCGGCGCTGGCGATTTGCTGGTGCAGGCGCTCAAGCTGGTCGAGGACCGATTCCAGCGCGGGGTGCGAAAACGAACGTTCGTCCATGCGGGTGGCCAGTACCAGCTGGTCCGCATCCAGGGCGACCAGCACGGGCACGGTGGGCCGGCGGCGAAAATCCGCCAGCCGCATCGCCGTGCGCAAGCGTTTACCGCGATTGAATCCGACCGGTTCAGACATCATCACCAGGACGACAGGCGGCTGGAATTCGCGCTGGTGGTGCACTTCAATTGCACCACCCGACTCAGTGCCCAGCCGCAATCCGCCGCCCGCATCAAGGGCCAGCGAAGCAATGCCGATGCTGCGCCCGAATTCGCTGATTGATTGTTCTATCCAGGCCATGCAAGCCTCCCGTTCAGGGCATCAGGTGGGGTGCCGGCATCGGCAAAGGCAGATCCGGTGCTGTGGTTTTCGGGGCCAATGCCGGATTGCCTTTTTCAGCCTGGTCCAGCAGCATTTCTTCGTAGGCGATCGCGTTGTCGAGCGCGTCCTGCACGCCGGTGCGTGCAGCATCGCTGGCATTGGCATCGGTAAAAATCTGCTGCATCAGCCGGACACACTTTCCCACTTCGCGAAACAGGGTGATGCTCTCGTCCGGATGTTTCAATCCAAGCCGGGTGGCCAGTGCAGCGAGGGAGGATGCGGCGCCATAGGGATTGGCAAATATCTCCAGCACCCCCCGCAACAATTCTGACGGCTTGATTGATTTTCCATGATGGCGTTCGATGAACTGCACCGTTTCATCTACGGACTCGGATACGGTTTTCATGCGTACCACCAGGCTGAGCGACTCGATTGCCGCCTGCAGCCGCACCTTGTCGGTGGAGGGGAATTCCGCATGGAGGTCGAGATCGGCTGCGCGACTGGCGGCTTCCAGCGTGCGCGGCAGTTCCTGCAGATCGTCGCCACGACCTTGGCTGGTGTAGCGGTCAAGCACCTTCAGGCATTTTTCACCCCATGCTTCGCTGCCGTGCACCAGGTCGGCGTAATCATCAGCGAAGCGGGCAGGATCGGCGGTCTTTTCTGCCTCATCGGCAATGTTGAGCGCGCCGTTGATGTAGCGGCCGACCTCCGGGTCGCCTTCCATCTCTGCCAGCCGGTCATCAATGCTGGATAGCAAAGCGATCGCGTCGGCTCCCGAGGGCCGCATGTCGCCGATGTTCATTGCCCGGGCCAGCACCCTGGTCAAGTCAGACGGCTGGTAACCGGTTTGATGGTGATGCCCGCATTTCCTGATGTCAGCAATGACTTTCTGCTGGTCGTTTTCCTCAAGTGCAAAGCCGGCGAGCAGCTTCTTGAGCTCGTCGTCGTCACTGCTGGCTTCGTAGAACCGGCGGGCCAGCTCCGGTGCGCCGCCGGAAAAGTCCGGCAATGGCGCCATGCGGGCAATGAATTCTTCGTTGCTCGGCGCGCCAAGTGCGGATTTGCTCCCTTGAAGAGCCAGGTAATCCTGCAGCGCGCCGCGGCCGCTGGCGGAAGGGCGTTCCTGCGGCAGTTGCCGGGCGCGAACGTACGCCAGTGACTTTTGGGCGATGAGTTCGCCGGCCCCGCTCAGCCTGGCGTGGCGCCTGATCTCTTCGCCCGAAAGAGACCGAACCGGGCGGCTGGCGTGCTGGGTTCGCTGCGAAAGCGATTTTTCCGGCACTTTTGGCAGCCCCTGTCCGAAATGTGCCGGCTCACGTAACAGCCCCTTTTCTATCTTCTCCAGCCGGCGGGCGCGCCCCAGGCTGTCGTAGTCCAGCACTTTGCCGTTCCGGGTTCCCTGTTGGACCTGGGCGGCCAGGCCAGCAGTCGTGTGTCGCAAGGTGTCGCCGGCGACGCGGCGGATATCGTTTCCAGCCATGGGGTCTTGGAGAATCAGTATTGGGTACAAGGGAGTAAAAAGTCTGTCGGCTATGTTTTCGTACAGACACGGCGGACCGAGCAACAGGCGAGCGCTTGGTAACGTGGCGGGCCGGGCAGTTCCCGAATTTCGGCGCGGGCAGCGGGGACTGGGAACCGGGCGGGCAATTTTGTTACTTAGTAGCGGATATTGAAGAAACATCGCCCTCGCGCCTGGCGCGAGCCATCCAAGGGAGCGCACCTCGACCATGAATCCACACAAGCGACAGCAAGAAAGAGCCAGGCAAGTCATTGCAGACCTGGAACAGGTGATGGCCGAGGCAGACGCCGCAATCGCGCAGGCCACCCGCTTTTTCGCCGGCGAAGGGGCTGGGATAAAAAGGCAGCTTGATCAGCTCAGCGCCGGTGAGAAGGCGAAAATCGATGCCGAGGTCGCAATCATGATGAAGGACGTCGAGCGTGAAGCGGAACGCGCCTATCGCCACAAAATGTTCGAACAGTCGCTGAGCTATCGCCCGCGCAACGCGCGGCGACTCGTTTAGCCCGGTTCCCTCCTCCAGACTCCAGACCGACCAAGGCATGCCATGTTGCTCAATATCCCGACCACCGTTGACAGATTGAACCAGACCCTGACAGTAGACCCGATGGCGGCGATCCGCTTCGTGCAGGCGGAGTTGTCCTCGCAGATTGCAACGTCGCTGTCATCCCGTACCAGCCGGCTGGGCGAGCGGCTGGCCGATCTGGAGCGTGCCTACCAACTTGACGAGTCAATGCGCGCCCTGGCGCCTGGCGAGGCGATCGAGCTGCCGTCCTTTACCTTGTTCGATCCATTGACGAGCGCGGGCGTGGTCAAGCTCGATGAGTTTGTCGATCAGCAGGGACTTTTTTTGGCGCCCACGAAAATCGCGTCCGATGCGCTGGCGCTGGAAATGATCGAACTCGGTTTTGAGCCGCCGCCGGTCATGGTTGCAGTATTGTCGTCGCTGAGCGTTGAAGTGACTTCAAAGGAAGGCGAACTGATCTCGTCGTCCATCCAGCAGTCGTTGATCTGGATGACCGAGGATCAGCGCGCCGCCATCCCCGGAACCAAGCGTGACATGGGTAACAATGTGGCGAGCTTTTCAGCGATCGTGCTTGCGGGCACATCGGATGAAAATACCAAGACCACGACCATTTTTTACTGCCTCGATCGCAAGGCCAATCGCCGCTTTACCGAGGAGCAGTTGTCCGCCGTACGTGCCCAGGTTGCTCAAACGCAGGTTGAGATGCTGCCCGAGTTGCAGATCTCGTCCGCTGTCATTTCTGCGCAAACCACGTTGCTCAATGAATTGATCCTGGGTCAAAAGCGGGTGCGGGTCCAGCTTGTCAATGATGAGCAAGGGCGCCAGGAGTCCCGGCTAGAGGTCGACACTTCCCGCAAGCTTACCCGCGAGAGAAGAAGTGACGAACGCCTGGTCGAAGACAGGCAGGCCAGGGTGTCCGAGGCCACGAGCAAGCGCTGACTGCGCCGTGTTCAACTGCCTGAACCGGGCATTGTTTATCCGCGTACTTCAAACAGATTGTAAACAAGCAGGGAGTATCCCCCATGACAAACGGCGTATTGACCAGCGAAACCGTCCCCGTCAACTTGACGATCAAGCGGACCGAAGACAGCGGCC
>NZ_JAUSNH010000156.1 GCF_030645335.1 Lacisediminimonas sp.
GCTCGAAAATGTCCTGGCTAGCCCGGGTCATGATCTTGCGCCAACGCCAGCCAACCTTCAGCCCGCTCTGCGAATTTTTTGTATTCGTCGGGCTTGTTTGCAGCCAGCACCAGCACGCGCTGCATCACGCCGATTGCCTCCTTGGCATGCCCGATCGCCAGCAGGCACTCGCCGGCGTGCATCAGGGGTTCCGGCTTGTCCGGTTCAACCATTGATGCGGCGCCAAATACACCGAGTGCATCTTCATAGCGCTTCTGCATCTTCAGTGTAATCGCATGACCAAGAAGGAAGCGGAAGTCCATCGGCCGGTACACCCGCAGCGCGATGAACATGTCATGTGCCCGGTCAATCATCTCGTTGCGTAACCAGCTCAGTCCCAGCAGATACATGTTTTCGAGCTGCTCGGGCGAAAGGCGATGGTGCGCCTCGCGCGCGGCCAGCTGCTCGCGCAGGTACTCAATGACCTGGGGTTCGACGCGGGGTGGGGTCCATGCTTGCACTGTGAAATGCTCCTCGTTCCTGGTTGTCGTGCTGACAGTTGGCCTCAGGCCGTTCAGCTCATATTGCGATACATGGTTTTGTTGGTATCGGACGTCATCTGCACCATGCTTTGCAGGTTGCCAAGGGTCTTCTTGAAGTCCTCGCCGGAATTCGCGTACGAACTTTGAATGGTTTGATAGAGCTTGTTGTTTATCTCCATCAGGGACTGTATTTTTGCCTGTTCGGCCTGGTCCTTGTCCGCATGGTACTTTGCAGTGGCACCGCCTACCCGAAACAAGCCATTGATAACCGAGCCGGTAGCCTGCGTGATCTGGCCGAGCAGTTCGGCGTCCTTCATGGACTTGTCAGCAGTGCGTGCCAGGTCTTTTGCCTTATTCAAATCAATGGTCGCCGTCGCGATTCCCGCGTCGGCCTTGGATTGTGTAGCCTTTGCGGCAGCAATTTCATTTTTCAGATTCGCTTCCTCTGCCGCATGTTTAGCGTCTTGCTTCTTCATTGCCGTCATGTCTTTTTTGCTGACGCCAACGGCTTTCATCTTCGTCGCCAGATCGGCGCGCGCATTCGTGGTCTTCGCTAACGCCGCACTGGCTTCGTTGCGGACCTCTTTCGCACCGTCCGCAATGGCTTTGGCATGCGATTTTTGACTTACTCCGTGTTCAACTTTCATTTGTGCGTCAAAGTTCAGGTCCCCGGCCTTTGCAAGCTTTTTGGCGCTCTTCAGGCCGCCAACGCCCGATACTGCGCCACCGATCATCGATCCGGCAGCCTGAACCACCTCGCTGGCCAGATTTGCGGCGGCCGCCGATAGGGCTTTGGAATGGACGTCTTTGATATTCTCGTATTCGTTCAAAATCGATTGGCCGGTCGCGTCCGAAAGCGGCTTGCGCTGCTCGGACAGGATATCCAGGAAGATCTTCTGCAATTCCGACATGTCGGCTTCTGCAAACTTTCCGGAAAGCGAAATGCCCGAACTGATGGCTGAAAAATCAAGCCTTGTTTCGTCCGTTAGGACGCCGATATCATTCAGGTATTCCAGCAGCTCGTCGTTCCCGTGAGTCTTGAGGAACTCGCCAAGCATTTCCGCCTGCGCAGGCGACAGTACCTGGTTCTGCTGCGTCACGAAAAGGTAGGGGATGTTTGGTGGGATTTCCATGCTAGCTCCTTCAATAAGCGTCAAAATTCGGATTCAGCATTCGAGCCGTGCGTCGGCATGTTGGTGAATGCATCGATGAACCGGGTAAACGGCTCAGGCCGTCGAGATTCCCCTGACCGAGGCGGATGCAGTTGCGTGTGACTCCTGGATCATGTTCGAAGCCGATTCCAGCTTGGACTGGACGTTCTGGAAAATATTCATCATTGCCGTGTTGTTCGCTTGCAAGCTGCGGCTCAACAGGTTGATCAGGGCGTCCTGGAACTTCTTGTGGGCCAGGCTGTTTTCCGCATCGGCTTTCAAAAGCGCGACATGGATTGCCACACCACCGGAAGTGATGGCGACGGTGGCATCGAAGACCTGTGATCCAATCTCCAGCCCCTTGGTGGCGGCGGACATGGCGGCGTTGCCGGCCTCCAGGGAGGTTTTGGCCACGGTGTGCATGCCTTTTGCCATCGACCCGATCATCGCTGCAGCGACAGCGACATTGGCGAATACGGTCCATCCGGTGACCCATGACGCCCGCTTTGTGGGGTCGTCCAGGCCCAGCGCCTTTTTTGCCACGGGATCGGCTTCAATCGATTGCGTGACATGCTCGACCAGGCCACCCAGATTGAACTGGAGCTTGACCTTTTGCCCGTTTGCGCCGGTCACTTCCACATTCAGTTCCTGCGCAATGCCATCGGTAATGTCGGCGACGGCGCTAATGACACCGATGGTGGCGGCAATGGCGAGGCCAACCACGACGCCCCCGGTGGCCACCGACGCCGCATACGCAGCCGCGACACCAATGATTGCGCCGATCAGACCGGCAATCTTACCCAGCCAGTTCAGGGCCTTTTGAGCGGGGTCGAATTTTGCCTTTTCCCTGTTCTTCTCCATGATTTCATTCTGGAGCCGCTCGGTCTCTTTGTAGTGATCCTTTTGTCGTGCGACGAAGGAGTCTGCCATGGCTGCCTGCGTCTTCAGCGTCTCATGGTCCATCGCCGCCATTTGCCCGGAAACACTCACCGTGATCGCTGACAGGTTGAATTTTGGCAAATCAAGGACTGGCGTCGAAATCCAGGACAGGACGCCGGATTGGCTGTTCTGTGCATAGGCTACCGATGCGCCGATTGCGGGCTTGCTGCCAGGCTTGGCTTCAAACTTCGGCAGCTCGATGCCGGTGAATGACGACGGCAGGGTTTGTTCAATGTTCATGTTGGATCCTCTTTGTTTGCTTGTCAGTTCGTGGGAGGCTATTGGCTGGCCGGCGTTGGCGTGGTAGCGCCATTGAGCACTTCCATCAAGCCTTTCGCACGCGACTGGATTTTCGCGTCGCGCTCATCCCGTGCCGGCATCTCCAGCAGGTGCTCTATCGAAGCCCTGGCCTCGTCCCGCTTGCCCAGCGCGAGCATGCATTCGGCGGCATGAAAGACAGGCTCCGGATCGCAGACATCCAGCGTTGCGCAGAGAACGTAGTACTTGATTGCCTCAGTGTGCTGGCCTTGCATTTGCATGCAGGCCGCATAGCCCTTGTAGAAGCGGCGATCGAGATGGTTGCACAGCAGCAGGGCGCCAAATGCCTTTTGCGCCTGGTCATATTTCCCTTGTCCGAACAGCGCATAGCCATTGGCGTACAAGGCCTCCATGGCCTTTGGCGTATGGCCGAGCATTTGGCCGATCGTGGTGCCGGCGATCATGCTCTCCCATACCTTGACGCCGTTGTTGAGAAAATCTTCGGTCGGAGCAATCTGGCCAGGCGGTGTCACGGTGTTTGTCATGTTCTTCCAGCTCGTATCTATGGGTGAGCCGTCACCAGTCGGCGTAGCGGCAATGTCATCGGAAATTACCTGTCACTTTTTCGCCGCTCGACTCATACGCCTTGAACAGCGTGGTGGCCAGATCCCATCCTTCGTTGTAGCGGGTCAGGATTGTCTGCAGGTCGAGCTGGTCACGCTGGCTGCCCGAGCTGACGGTGTCGCTCTTTGTGCTCAATATGGTTTGCCAGGCCGTGCTGTCAGACTGTTTGGGGGTCGAGCTTTCGGTGATGTTGATGCCGACCGCTTTCCAGCGCAGGATGATCGCCGTGCGCTCTGCAGTTCCCTTGGCTGGCAGGGTCATCAGCGCATTGGGGTCGGTGCCGGTTGGTGTGTATTGGCGGATTTCGTTGAGCGCTTCGTTGATTGCCTTGAGCTCAGCTGTGTTTTTGCTTGCCTTGTCCTTGCTGATGTTGAGCCTGTCGGCCAGTACCAGTGCTTTGCCAATGGCGACCACCGCATTGGCCAGATACGGATCCTGCGAATTCGAGAGTTTCATGAACTCCTGGAGACCCTTGATCCCCAGCTGCTGCAGTTCGCGCAATGTTAAATCAGCCACGGTTTCTCCCTCAAAGACATCCCGATCGAGCGACGCGATAAAAATGTGTCCTGCAAATCCGATTCCGACGCTTAGTAACGGACGGCTGGATCCGGTTCCGGGCGGGGGGTCATATTTGATTAACAAGGAACCAATTCGTTGAATTTGTTACTTACTAGCGCAACTCGAAAATGACCGGCTGACTGCGTGCCGATCAACGGAGGGCACGCCCGCTTGGCGATCAACAGGGGATCATCAATTTTCCATGCCCGAGACAATAAGCAGATCCGAGGTATTCAATTTCTCCAATAGCCTGGTCAGCGTCACGCACAAGAGTGGTGTGGAGGCGCCGTTACCGGATGCTGGCGAACTGGTGCGCTCCGATGAGGCGGCGCCGCCTCATCTGGACGCCATGTTTGTCGCGTTCAACATCAGTCGCTTCAAGGATATGGCGCTGCGGCCGCTGATTTCCTGGCCGCTGCCGTCGCAACTGGATCGTTCGATGGAAGACCTGCAGTCGGCATTGCTTGCCATGGCCGAGGCCGACCCCGAGCTGGCCGCATGGGCCGGCGCAGCCAGCAAAGTATTGAAAGACGACATGGCGCTGCAAAAGTTGTTGCGGCTGTACATCAATTCACTGATTCCTTGCTGAGCGCATGAACGAAACTACCGCAGCGCTACAGCACGAACATTGCGACCTGCTAAGGATGCTGGGCTATGCCTACCTGCAGAACGGGCAGCCCGAGCGCGCATTGCCGCTGTTTCGCCTGCTGCATGCGATCGATGCCAAAGATGTCCATGCAGCAGAATCGCTGGCGTGCACCTTATTGCACCTGCAGCGTGCGGACCAGGCCGTGGCCATCCTGGATCGGCTGGTGCGGGACGAAACCGCGACGCCGCTGACCTGGCTGCTGCGCGGCCAGGCCCTGGTGCTGCTGGGCCGCATGCCTGAAGCGGCGCGTTCAATGCGCGTGTTCGTCGCAGTTCGCAACCGGCAAGACTTCTGGAGAGCCCACTGATGGATGCTGTATTCAATCGCCTCCAGGCCGGCCTTGAATCGATTGTCAAGCGCAACGACCTGGTGCTCGCCACACTGATCGTCTGCATCATCTTCATGATGATCCTGCCGCTGCCGACCTGGCTGGTCGACGCGCTCATTGCAGTGAACATGTGCATCTCGGCGATCCTGCTGATGGTCGCCATGTATCTTCCCAGTCCGCTGGCGTTTTCCTCATTCCCCTCGGTTCTGCTGATCACCACGCTGTTCCGGCTGGGGATCAGCATTGCGACCACACGGCTGATCCTGCTCAATGGCGATGCTGGCCACATTGTCTACACGTTTGGCAATTTCGTCGTCGGCGGCAACCTGGTGGTCGGCCTGGTGGTGTTCCTGATCCTGACAATCGTCCAGTTCGTTGTGATTACCAAGGGCGCTGAGCGCGTGGCCGAAGTGGGCGCGCGGTTTTCGCTGGACGCCATGCCCGGCAAGCAGATGTCGATTGACGCCGACATGCGGGCCAATGCGATCGACATGGATGAAGCGCGTCGCCGTCGCCGGCTGGTCGAGAAGGAAAGCCAGTTGTACGGCTCGATGGATGGCGCGATGAAGTTCGTCAAGGGCGACGCCATCGCCGGCCTGATCGTGGTTGCGGTCAACCTGTTGGGTGGCGTGCTGATCGGCGTCATGCAGCGCGGCATGACCGCCGGCGACGCGGTTGCCGTTTATTCGATCCTGACGATTGGCGATGGCCTGATTTCCCAGATTCCTGCGCTGTTCATCTCGATTTGTGCCGGCATGATCGTCACCCGTGTCAGCGACGACGATGGCGGCGGACCGTCGAACGTCGGCAGCGACATCGGCGCGCAGTTGCTGGGCCAGCCGCGTGCGTTCCTGATCGGCAGCGCAGTCATGTTGGGTTTTGCATTGATACCCGGCATGCCGAGCGGCACTTTCATGGTGCTGGCGATCGTAGTTGGCCTGATTGGCTTTCTGTTCCTGCGCTCTCAGAAAACCGTGATCGACGCCAAGACCGGCAAGAAGACAACTGTGTCGGGCATCCAGACCGGTTCCGCGGCGGCGGCCGGCCCCAAGACCCGTGACAGCGAAGGCCTGACGCCAACCGTGCCGCTGATGCTCGACGTACGTGCCGACCTGGAGAAAGCCTTTTCACATTCGCTGCTCAGCGAGGAACTGTCCAAGGTCCGGCGTGCGCTGTATTTTGATCTGGGCGTCATTTTCCCCGGCATCCAGCTGCGCTTCAATCCGCAGTTGCCGCCAGAGGCTTACCTGATCCTGGTCAACGAGGTGCCGGTGTCGCAGGGGCGGCTGCGTCCCGGCTACCTGCTGGTGCGTGAATCGCCGGAGAACCTGACTGCACTGTCGGTGCCGCACGAAACGGACAAGCGCTTCCTGCCGAATATCGCGACGATCTGGTCGGTGGAGGACCTCGGGCCGATCCTGGCGCGCACCGGCATTCCATTCATGGAGCCCACGCAGGTGCTCAGCTACCACATCGCCCAGGTGCTGAAGAAGTACGCCGCCGAATTCATCGGCATCCAGGAAACCCGTGCCATCCTGACCGAGCTGGAAGCGAAATTCCCCGAGCTCGGCAAGGAGGTGCAACGCGTGATGCCGATCCATAAGATTGCCGACATCCTGCAACGACTGGTCGGCGAAGAGGTGTCGATACGCAATCTGCGGGCAGTCATGGAGGCGCTGATCGAATGGGGGCAGAAGGAGAAGGATTCTGTCTTGCTCACCGAGTATGTCCGAGTCGCACTCAAGCGCTCTGTCAGCCACAAATATGCTGGTGCCGGCAATATGCTGCCGGCCTATCTGTTGGCGCCCAATGTGGAGGATACCGTGCGCGGCGCCATTCGCCAGACTTCAGGTGGCTCCTACCTTGCGCTTGATCCGGGCACCACGAAGCGGCTGGTGGAAAACATCAAGCGCGCCGTCGGGGACCTGTCGTCCAGCACGCAACGGCCGGTATTGCTGACGTCGATGGATATACGCCGCTACATGCGCAAGATGATCGAACAGGAAATGTATGAACTGCCGGTGCTGTCCTACCAGGAACTGACGGCAGAAGTGAACATCCAGCCGTTGGCAAGGATAGAGTTGTGATGCCGACCCATGTCGCAAGTGGTCATCCGGCACGGCGCGCGGTCGCCATGCGATCAGGCGGCGTGGGCGAGCGCTTCCTCCAGCGTCGGCGACGTCGAGATGACTGCCGACATGCCAGTCCAGTCCAGCAGCTGGCCCGCTTCGGCCGGCGGCGTCACGATGGTGACCACGCCATTGCTTGCGGCGAGCTGCTTGTGGACCGACAGCATGACCCGCAATCCTTCGGCCGACAGGTGTTCCAGCGCCGAGAGGTCGAACACCACGCGGCTGGTGCCGGCCGCGATGGCAGCGCTTGCACGTTGTTCGAGCTCTCCAGCCTTGCGATGGTCGAGCATGCCCAATGGCCTGAGTACCAGGATGTCGCCGTGCTTTTCACTTGCAATGCTCATGGCTGTGACTCGCGGAGTGGGTGTCGAACAATTCTAACCCGCAGTCGATCCAAATGGTGAGCGCGATGGATCCGGAAATCGCCCTTGTCCTTGAATTGCGTGTGTTGCACGGCCCACAGGCCGGCAGCCGCCTGCAGCTTGGGGTCGGCGAATATCTGCTTGGTAGCGGGGACGACTGCACCATCATCCTGAGCGGACCGCGCATCGAGGAAGAGCACGCCATCATCGTCTTTGATGGCGATGAAATTGCCATCCGGCCCATCGATGGCAGCGTCTGCGACGCCCAGGGCAATGACATAGAAGCAGAGACCGTACTGGCACTCGGCTTGCCGGTAGAACTCGGCGGTGTGTGGCTGGCGGTCGACCGCGTTGATGCACCGTGGCCAGCAGCCGAGGCAGTCGGACCGATGCCGCGCGCGCTGCAGGTGGATGCTGAGGATGCCGATGAGCCCAAGGCGCCGGTGCACGGCTCCGCCGACGCGCATGCCGAAGCCTTGCTGCAGCAAGCTGCAAGCGATCAGGATCAGCAGGAGCAACTTCCAGCGAAGCAGTCCGCGCAGGTGCGCGGCAAGCAGTGGCTGCGTGGCTGGCGTCCCGCTCATCTGATCGTATGGCGACCCAGGCTGGCCCTTGCCGCGGCGCTGCTATGCAGCCTGGTTGCAATCGGCGTCGCCGCCGCTAGCTGGTTGACGGGACTCGGCGATAAACAAGAATTGATCGACCCACCCGAAGTCATCACGCAAGCGGCCAAAAAGCCGCCGCCAGCCCTGCTGGCGATACTGGAAAAGCAGGGACTGACCAATCGGCTGAAGGTCCTCCCGGACGCCGGTGAATGGGTTGTGGAAGGCTATTTGCCCAGCTCAGCGGCCCGCAATGCGCTTTCCGACGCGTTTGGCACGCTGGAACAGCGGCCGGTGCTACGCATCATCAATGAAGAGGAACTGGTGGGCAATGCCAACAATTTCCTGGCCAAAAGCAACAAGCCGGCATCGCAGCTGCTGCGCGCGGAGAATGTTGGCGCCGGTACGGTGCGTATTACTGGTGCGGCCAGCTCGATTGCATTGGTCAATGCGGCGGACGAGGCGATGCGCCTGGCCGTGCCAGGCATCCTGAAAGTCGAATCGACGGTGCTGTTCCCCGATCAATTGGCTGGCCGCCTGCGCGAACAGTTGGCTGCGGCGGACTTGGCCGGACGCATCAAGACAGTGGAAGAGCGCCCCGAAATGATCCTTGAAGGGACGCTGACAGCGGAAGAAACCAGCCGCTGGGAAAGCGTGCTGGTTGATTTCTCACGGACTTACGGCAGCGTGCTGCCGATCCGGGCAAGCATCGGGCGCGTCAAGCCGCGCCTGCCGGTCAATGTGCAGGCCATTGTCGGTGGCCGCACGCCCTATATCGTGACCGAGAGTGGCGAAAAAGTGAACACTGGTGGCGACATCAATGGGCACACCCTGCTGATGGTGCGCGACGCAGAGGTGGTGTTTGAAGGCAGCAAGCGCATTCGCATGGCGAGGTGAACAATGAGCCAACCGCATTTTTGGCTGGAAATAGAAAACAGGCTGTACGGTGATGCCGATGGCGCTTATCGCAGAGAAATCAACAGGCAGCTGGCTGCGATGCGGGCGCGGGTCCAGGCCGGCTTGCGCGTGCAGTCAGATCCGAAAAACTTCCGCGAATTGCAGGCAGCCCTGCGCGCCGTGGAGGCAGCCACAAAAATCATGACGAAGTACGGACTCAACTAATGACTGTTCGTCCAGACCGGACTAATTGAACGCAAGGGGAAGAAAATGGCAGAGGGTACAGATCTAGCAACGATCTATGGCTTTGTGAAAACCGGGATGTCCAATACAGATGCCGACGTGAAGTTGGCATTGAGCGGCCTCTCGTCTGGCTCAACACTGACCGTGCAGGATATGGTGAAGCTGCAGTACACCATGTCGGTTTTCACGATCACTGCACAAACGGTCAGCTCGGTAATGAAGGAAATGAGCGATGCAATGAAAAGCGTGATCCAGAAAATGAGTTGATTACACCCTTCCCGGATCGTGCATCGTTAATGAACTTGCGATGCCCGTCCCGGTCGGGCGGCATTGTGCCGCGCCCGGCGCCGCCTGCGCTTGTGTTCCTGGCCCTTGCTTCCCAGGCTGCGTACTTCGTCGGGTCTAGGCGCGTCATGCCGTGGCTGCAGTTGCCCGCAACGCCGCAAGCGAGCGGTAAGTCGATTCGAGTTGCCGCGTAAATGCGGCAGTGTCAAACAGCGGCGTCAACAGACGGGTTTGTTGCAGTCGCATTGCCAGTTCGCATAGTTGTCCCCGGTCGCTGGTCGCCAGGGCAAGCGCTCTTTCGCGGTAGGCAGGCAGGGAGTCGCATACCAGCTCGGGCAGGCCGGCAGTCTGCAACAAGCTCGTTGCCACCCGTCCCGCAAAGGTCCTTCCTGTGCATGTCAACACCGGCAATCCCGCCCATAGCGCGTCGCTGGTCGTCGTGTGCGCATTGCATGGCAGCGTATCCAGCGCCAGGTCAGCCAGGCGATGCCGGGCCAGGTGCAGCGCCTGTGGCAGCCGCGGTGAAAATACCAGCCGCTCCCCACCGACGCCACGCGCCACGGCCTCCCGCCTCAAGTTCTCCGCTTGGCGCGGACTATCTTCCAGTAGCCACAGCACGCTTCCCGGCACATCGGCAAGCACCGACATCCACACATCAAACATTTCCGGGGACAGCTTGGCCGACTGATTGAAGCAGCAAAACACAAATGCGTCCGCAGGCAGTCCGAACTGCTGGCGCGTCAATGGCAGGTCAGCGATTTCGCGGGTGTTGTCGGTACACTGGTAGCAGCCGTCCAGGTAGACGATCTTTTCCGTGTAGTGCTGCTGCTCGCCAGGCGGAATCACAAGGCGGTCGGCCAGGAGGAAATCCATCGATTGCAAGCCGGTGGTGCCGGGGTACCCCAGCCATGTCGCCTGGACCGGCGCTGGCCGGTACGGGAACACGCCCGGTCGGGCATCGCTGGAATGGCCCATCAGGTCGACCAGCACGTCGACTTCGTGCTCGCGCACCCATTGCGCAATCTGTCGGTCGTCGAATTTACCGGCCTCGACGAAGCGATCGACACAACGCCTGATCCTGTCAGTCATCTCATCGGCGGGATGGCTGCCCAATGCAATTGCGCTCAGTTCAATGCGGCTTCGGTCGTGATGTTCAAGCACGCCGGCCAGCAGCCGTGATGTCGGATGTATGCGGAAGTCCGCAGACAGATAGGCCACATGCAGCCGCGCATGGCGGTAACGCTCGCCCGTCCATAATGGCTGGCGCGGTTCAACATGCCTGGCCACATACCGTTCGGCGACTGCGCGTTGCAGCCCGGGATCATCCATCGTCATCATCGCAATGAAAGGCTGCTGCGCATGCTTGCCATCGCGGCTGGCCTGCTCAAGCTGTTGCAGCCATTGCGCATCGTTGCGCCAGTCGCAGGCTGTGCGAAACGAGAACAATGCCGCCCCCAGCGCGTAATCGGCATCCGGCGCCAGCTCGATCAGGCGCGCATAGGTCGCCATCGCCTCGTCATGGCGCTTCAGCGTCACCAGCAGGTTGCCGCGATTGAACAGCGTGGCGATGTATTGCCTGTGAGGACGGGCGGATTCGCCCTCGAACCGGAACTTGCCATCTGCCGGCAGCGCATGTGCCGGCCAGATGGCCAGCGCCTTGTCGCAGCAGGCCAGCGCCCGCTCGTGCTGACCCTGCCGCAGCAGCGTCGCACCGCAGTTCGACCAGGTCCTGGCATTCTCCGGATCGACTTCCAGCGCCTGCTCTTGCAGCGTCAGCGCTTCGTCATAGCGTTGCAGCATGTGCAGGGTCAGGGCCTTGTTGACCCAGGCGCTGGGCATTGCCGGATCCAGTGACAGTGCCCGGTCGAAGCACGCCAGCGCCTGCTCGTATTGCTTGAGTTCATGCAATGCGCTGGCCCGCGCCGCCCATGCACCGGCATGCTTCGGCGCCTGGTCGGTCGCCCGCGTGCAGCTTGCCAGCGCCTCCTCGAAGCGTTCGAGCTCCGACAGAAGGGTGGCGCGATCCAGTTCCATGGCAAGGTCTTGCACGCCGAGTTCATCAAGCCGCGTGTGGCAGTGCAGCGCATCGGCCGGCTTGCCGGCCCGCCACAGTGCCCGCGCCAGGTTGGCATGCGCGTCCGGCGCGTCCGGCGTCAAGTCCGCCACCTGTTGCAGCAGGGCGACTGCCCGCAAGTGGGCGCCGGCGATCGATTGGATCACGCCCGCCATTTGCAACAGATCCCTGTTCGCCGGCTCATGCACCAGGGCTTCATCAAGCAGCAGCGCCGCACCGCGAAAGTCCTGTTCCTGCAGGCTTCGCTGGGCACGTGCAATGAGTTCGATGGATGCGGGGATCATGCATGGCTCCTCGGCGGACGGCCGCGTCCGGCCAGTGTTAGCGAAAATTGAATTTAGCTAACACTCTTTGCGTGGACAACGCCGGTTAAACAATTCGCGTAATTGCTAACATTTGATGAGTGGGCGTGGCCACACGGTCGGATAGAATGGTGGCAAAACCATAAAGCAGACCTGTTGAGGAGTGCAGCATGAAGGGATCGCAGTGCCTGATCATCATCGCCCCGGCGGCGCCATTTCCCGGCTGTCTTGCTGTCAGCCGCAAGCGCCAATCTCTCCAATCATTGCAGCATTGTCCTGATTGATGTCATTTCAAGGTGAATCACGACGCGGCGCCGCCGAGCTGGCGCCGTCGCCCGGTGCATGGCTGATGGCCTTGCTGCTGTTGATGCTGTTGACCTGGCCGGCGCGCCCGCTGCACGCCAAGAGTTTCAACGACAGTTGCGAAGCGCGTTTGCCGCCGCTTCCGGTCACGGTGGTCACCACGCCAATCGCCTATAAGCTCGACCTCAGCCTGCCGCACAAGGAAATTGCACAGCTCGCCGGGCCGGCCAAGACCGGCGCCTATGTGCTGGGCCTGACCAAGGCGCGTTTCAGCACCCGCATCACCTACCGGGCTAACCTGATGCAGGATCGGGTCAACCAGAAAGAATGTCTGTTGCCGGCGATTACGGTCACGCTGTCCTATCCCTCGGTGGTGGTGTATATCGGCAGCGAGTTTGCCGAGGGTTCATGCTCCTATCGCGAAATCCTCACGCATGAGTTGCGCCACGTGCAGGCGTTCCAGCAGCACATGGCTGAACTCGAAACAGCTGTACGCGAAGCCATGACGGAACGCTTTGGCGCGCCGATCTATTCCGCCACAGGCCAGTCGCTGTCCTTGCTATCGCAGGAAATCAACAGTGTCTGGAAGCCGTTCATCCTGGCCGAGCAGCGAAAGGTGCAGGCCCTGCAAAAGCTGGTCGATTCACCCGAGGAATCGCGCCGGGTGGTTCGCGCCTGCGGCGGTGAATTGCGCAAGACCATACTGGATGGTCGCAACGAAGCGGCGGCAGCCGAAGGATCCTATTGAATGGCCACATCTCCAATGCCCGCAGCGCGGCTTCCCGCGCGCAATGTATTCAACGAGCCGATCATTCCCTGCTCGTTCCAGCCCCTGACCGGCTTTTTCCGCGATGGCTGCTGCAAGACCGGCGACGACGATGTCGGCACGCACGTCGTGTGCGCGGTCATGACCGACGAGTTCCTGGAATTCAGTGTGGCGCGCGGCAACGACCTGGTCACGCCGGTGCCGGAATGGGGATTCCCCGGCCTGCGCGCTGGTGACAAATGGTGTCTGTGTGCGCTGCGCTGGGTGGAAGCATGGCAGGCCGGCATGGCGCCGCCGGTGGTCCTGGAGAGCACGAATTTCCATGCGCTGGATGTGATTTCGCTATCGGTATTGCAGGCCCATGCCAGCCAGGGCGACAGCGGCGAGCAATAGGGCCGCAACTTACCTGGGCCCAGGCCCGGCGCTGGCGTCGATATTTGCTGCGGTATTGATTGCCGTATTGGTTTCGGTGCCGCCGGCGGACCGGGTCGACTCCGGCGCGGCCGTTGCCAGCGCCTCCGATTGCGGCAGGCCCGGATTGTCCGACCAGACCACATAGTCATCCACCGCGTATACGCGGCAAGGCTCGCGGCTGTTCTTCTGGCATGAGGACAGCACGCGTTCCACCGGATCGTCGCCTTCCTCCGCCCAGCTCCACGCACCGCTGGCAGATATGGCGAACGCCTTGGGTGCGCTGCGGGTCAGGAATTCGCGATAGGCGGCGCGGCCGCGCTCGCGTACGAAGGGCACTGCATTGATGTCGCCCAGCGCCGCATAGTCGGTACGCGGCATGGCCGGCTCGTCGATGATCGCCACCACCTGCGCGGTCGGCATGCCGATCTTGCGCAGGAAGCGTTCTGTCTCCGGCCACCAGATTTTCACGCCGTCACGGCTACCGACCATGCCATGCGCGTCATACTTGAACGGTCCGTAGGCCACGAGCTGGGCATGGCCGCCCTGGCTGGCATAGGCGTTGAGGAAGCGCTGTGCCAGCGCGTGGTTGAAGTAACTGTCGTTTTGGCCATAGAACCACAGGCTGGGATACACCGCGCGCGCGCCATAATCGCTGAAAGCCTGCACCAGCGCCTGTTGCCACGCACAGTCGCCGCTGTCCGAGCGCAAGCCGCCGGAAAAATTGATCAGGCCGCGCACGCCAGGCAACTTGCGCGTGCCCAATGCCAGGGTCGCGAGCCCACCGTAAGACTGGCCAGCGACGACTATGTGCTGCGCGTCGGACCAGGGCTGGGTTTGCAGGTAATCGATGGTTTGCTGCAGGTCGTTTGCCTGTAGCTGCCCATTGTTGCTCATGTTGCAGCCGTAATCCCGATAGGTGCCAGACGAGCCGGCGAAACCCTTGCGCATGGGCAGTACGACCGCATAGCCGCGCTTGACGAATTCACGCGACAAATGCAGGAAGCGATCGCGCTTTTGCAGGCGCGGATCGCCCATGTCCTTGCCGTGGTTCATGACCAGCACCGGGAACGGGCCCTTGCCGTCTGGCTTGAAGATCGTGGTCTGCAACTCGCCGCTGCCGCCAGCGCCTGCAATCATGACAACCTGCTCGTTCATGCGCGAACCGACGCTGTTGGCTGCCTGCGCAGCCGCACTTGCAGAAACCCCGAGCCAGCACGCAGCAGCGACACCGGCGGCAAGGATCAAGCTGCGGGCGGGAGCGGTGGTGCGATAGGACGGAGTTGCGTTCGGCATGGAAACCCGTATTGACGATGAGCAAGCTTGCCCATTCTAAACAGGGGTTTCTCCAGCCTCAATATTCGTTCTGGCAACTTTGGTGCAAATAAAGATTTGAACTTTTCTCGCAGGCGACTTGCCCGCGGCATACCGTTAGCCGGCGTGCGGCGGGCAAGTTCGTCAAGACTCATGCGGCCTTGCGCGCTGCTCAGGCCGAGGCTTGCGTGCAACCGCCATTGTTGCGAAGCGCCATTGCGGTCTTGCCCAGGCCCCACAACGCGATGCCCAGCGCGGTCGAGCCGCCAATGATTGCGGCCACCTTCTCGGTTTCGTGCCAATGGAACATTTTGCCAAACAGCACGCCAACTGCCGCCGATCCGCCGATAGCGAAGCCTAGGGTTATCCAATTGCTGGACAGGCGTGGCTCGCTCGCTTCGGCCTCATCGGTGGCGGCAGCGCCTGGATATGCGCGCAAACTCGGCGCGCCAGACGGCGCGGCCGACGCATCATTTTCGGCCTCGGTCAATGCGGACGGTATTGTCACCACAGTATCGTCATGCCGACTGGCTGATGCCTGGCTGGCGCGACCGCGTTGATCATTTGTCGTCCCGACGCCTATTGCAAGCTGCTTGGCATTGGCAGCGCGCTGGGTCACGGCTGGCGATGATTGCCGGCGTTTTTTTCTGCTGTCTTGCGCTTGGCTACTTGTACTTTCCGAAGTGCTGGACGAATCGCTGTCAGTGTCAATTTTCGAAGAACTGCTTGCACTCGAACGGTCGCCAGAAGCGGTGCTGCTTGATGACGAACCGGACAGATGCTTGGCGCGAACGGTGTGGGGCATGACATTTCCTGTGTGTGGTTGGAGGAGCCAGACACCTTGCAATTGGCAGGCCAGCAGGCAATGCAGGGAAATCGTGACCGGATCAGGCGAA
The DNA here is from genome assembly GCF_030645335.1 of Lacisediminimonas sp. GTDB lineage: Bacteria > Pseudomonadota > Gammaproteobacteria > Burkholderiales > Burkholderiaceae_D > Lacisediminimonas. The sequence goes on from NZ_JAUSNH010000156.1 coordinate 15,616, forward strand.
ATTAATCGGTGATCGATTAATCGTTCATCAATCGGATTATCCAACGTGCTCACGCTGCCTTTGTTGCGCCAAGCTTGGGAGGGCTAAATACGATGGTGCGGCAACGCGTACGAATGGGTGCAACGATTCGCTACGCGGGTGTTCAAATCAATCGCTGATCGGATCTTTGCAGAGGGCAGCCAATGCAGTGTCCATGGCGTGTGCCCGCTAGACCGGGCTGCCCGTATCCGCGCTTGGGCTCAAAGCTGGCGCCTCGCGTGGTTTGGGATTACGCAGACTTTTTCGTCAGCCCCAGATAAGTATCGATCACCTTCGGATCATTCGCCAGTTGATCCGCCGGCCCTTCCAGCGCGACGTCGCCCGTTTCCAGCACATAGGCATAGTCAGCCACCTGCAATGCGGCGCGTGCATTTTGTTCGACCAGCAGGATCGCCACGCCAGTCTCTTTGAGTCGCACGATGATATGGAATATTTCCTTGACGATCAGCGGCGCCAATCCAAGGCTCGGCTCATCCAGCATCAGCAACTGCGGCTTGGCCATCAGTGCGCGGCCGACCGCCAGCATCTGGCGTTCGCCGCCGGACAGTGTGCCGGCGTCCTGCTTGCGCCTTTCCTTCAGTCGCGGGAACAGGTCGAACACGACATCGAGCTGGTCGCTGTAATTGTTCTCGCGGGCACGGTAGCGGCGGTAGCTGCCCAACAGCAGGTTGTCTTCCACTGTCATGCTGGCAAACAGTTCGCGCTTTTCGGGCACCAGTGACATGCCGCGCGCCACCCTGGCTTCGATCGGTACCCCGCTCATGTCCTGGCCGCCGAGCGAAACAGCGCCGCGCAGGTGGCCCGTTACCGGCAGTGCGCCGGCGATCGCGTTGAGCATGGTCGACTTGCCAGCGCCATTGGGACCGATCACCGTCACGATCTGTCCGGCGCCCACGGCCAGGCTCACGCCATGCAGTGCTTCCACCTTGCCATAGGAGACATGCAAATCATGCACATCGAGTATCGGCGTGGCCGCCTGCGCCGACGGGGCGGCGGGCGTTGCTGCGGTTGGCAAATTCATCGTCATCGGCTTTCTCTTTTCTTTCCTTTGCGCGGCCCGGTCAGTCGACGCCGCCGAGGTAGGCTTCCAGCACGGCGGGATCTTGCTGCACCTGCGCTGGCAAGCCCTGGGCAATCTTGGTGCCAAACTCCATCACGACCAGGCGGTCGGTCAGGTTCATCACGAAGTCCATGTCATGCTCCACCAGCAAAATGCTCATGCCCTCGGCCTTGAGCTTGCGCAGCAGGTCGGCCAGCGCCTGCTTTTCCAGGTAGCGCAGGCCAGCGGCCGGCTCATCCAGCAACAGCAAGGTCGGATCGCAGCACAGGGCGCGCGCGATTTCCAGTATCCGTTGCTGGCCCAGCGCCAGGCTGCCGGCTTCCTCATACAGCAAGTGGCCCAGGCCGACCCGTTCCAGCTGCCGCTTGGCTTCAAATAGCAGCGCATCCTCTTCGCTGCGGTTGATGCGCAGGATGCTGGTCGCAATGCCCGCGACGTCGCCATGCGTACCGCGCAAATGGCCGCCGATCGCCACGTTTTCCAGCACCGTCATGTGGGTCATCAGGCGCACATGCTGGAAGGTGCGGGCGATGCCCAGCTTGACGATCTCGCGCGAACTCTTGTCGTCGATCCGGCGCAGCGCACCGCCGCTGCGGAACAGCACCTGACCGCGCGTGGCCGGCAATACGCCGGTGACCAGGTTGAACATGGTGGATTTGCCGGCGCCGTTGGGACCGATCAGGCCCATGATTTCACCGGCGCAGACGTCGAATTCCATGTCGTTGACGGCGACCAGTCCGCCAAATTCCTTGCGCGCCTTGACCACGCTGAGCACGACTTCACCCGGCGTATGCTTCTGCCGCATCGGCAGGGCCGGCGCAAAAGCGGGCGCCACGGCGGAAGGCTTTTGCGGGAAGCGGCGACGGATGTAGGGCCAGATACCGTCCCGCGCCCGTTGCAGCAGCACCACCATCAGGATACCGAACACGATCAGCTCGAAGTTGCCGTTCGCCCCCAGCAGCTTGGGCAGGATCGACTGCAACTGATCCTTCAGCAGCGTCAGCAGGGTCGAGCCGAGTATCGCGCCCCACACATAGCCTGCGCCGCCCACCACCGCCATGAACAGGTACTCGATGCCGGCGTTCAGGCCGAATGGCGTCGGGTTGACCGCGCGCTGCAAGTGCGCGTATAGCCAGCCCGAGATGCAGGCCAGCAGTGCCGCCAGCACGAAGGCGACGATCTTCATCCAAGCGGTATTCACGCCCATTGCCTCGGCCATCACGCCGCCGCCCCGGAGGGCGCGGATGGCGCGGCCCGGGCGCGAGTTGAGCAGGTTTTGCACCGCCACCAGCGCCACCAGCACGACGACCCAGATCACGTAGTACATCTCGCGGCCTTTTTCCAGCGTAAAGCCGAACAGGTTGATCGGCGGAATGCCGTTCAAGCCGTCGTACTTGCCCAGGAATTCCAGGTTGCCGAACAGGAAAAACAGCGACAGTCCCCAGGCGATGGTGCCCAGCGGCAGGAAGTGGCCGGACAGGCGCATCGTGATGGCGCCGATGAAGAAAGCCGCCGCCAGCGTCAGCGCCAGCCCGACTGCCAGGCCGATCCACGGCGACAGGCCGAAAGCGGTCGTCAGGTAGGCGGTCGAATACGCGCCCAGTCCGACAAAAGCGGCCTGGCCGAACGAGGTCAGGCCGGCCACCCCCGTCAACAGCACCAGACCGAGCGACACGATCGAATACAGGCCAATGTAGTTGGCCAGCGTGATCCAGAACTCCGGCGTGGGAAGCAGCGGCAGCAAGCCCGCCAGCAATACGAAAACCAGGAAGGGCTTGTTCATTATTCTTCTTCCTCGTCATCCACATGCCGCGACGTCAGCGAGCGCCACAACAGGACGGGAATGATCAGTGTAAAAACGATGACCTCCTTGAACGCGCTGGCCCAGAACGAGGAATAGGCTTCCAGCATGCCCACCAGCATCGAGCCGGCGGCCGCAATCGGATAACTGGCCAGGCCGCCGATAATGGCGCCGACGAAGCCTTTGAGTCCAATCAGGAAGCCGCTGTCGTAATAGACCGTGGTCAGCGGCGCGATCAGCACGCCGCACAGGGCGCCCAGGGCCACCGCCAGCGTGAATGCCAGGCGTCCGGCCTGCGTGGTGCCAATGCCGACCAGGCGGGCACCGAGCCGATTCACCGCGGTCGCCCGCAGTGCCTTGCCCTGCAAGGTATGTTCAAAAAACAGGTAGAGCGCCACGATCAGCGCCGCCGACACACCCACGATCACGATGCTTTGGCCGGAGATGCTCAAGGCGCCGACGTTGATGTTGATGTCCGAAAAAGGCTTGGTGCGCGAACCCTCCGCGCCAAAGATCACCAGCCCCAGCCCGAGCAGCGCAAAGTGCACGCCCACGGCCACGATCAGCAACACCAGTGTCGTTGCCTCGGCCAGCGGCTGGAAAGCCAGGCGGTAGATCATCGGGCCCATTGGCACCACGATCAGCATGGTCAGCACGATCTGCAGCGGCATGGCCAGGCTGGCGTTGCCGAACTGGACTGCCAGCAGCCAGATCAGGGCCGGCGCGATCACGAACTTGGCCGCCGCCAGCGACAGGATGCGCAGCATGTCGCGCCGCAATTGGGGCGAACGCAGCGTCATGGCTGCCTCCACCACGAAAGTCGCCAGGCCCAACCCGACCATCAGCGTGGCGGCATGCGGATAGCGGTCGGTCTGCATCGCCGCCAGCGTCAGGGCGCCGAACGCGACGAATTCGCCTTGCGGAATGAAAATCACGCGCGTAACGGAAAACACCAGTACCAGGGCCAGCGACAGCAATGCATAGATTGCGCCCGTGGTAATGCCATCCTGCGCAAGGATGGCGGCTATTGATAGATCCATGCTTTCTTCCCTGATGCACCCGGCGTGAACAGGATCGTGCGCTGCCTGGCGCGCGGTCCCGTCCTACTGCTGGCGTTGTTGCCGGCGCGCGGATGTCGCGCGTGCTTGTCTATTGTGTGGCCAGGCTTTGGTATCTGCATTGGCTCTTTGGTGTACTGGTTGGAGAATCCGGCAAATGCCAGCGGATGCCGTTACATCAGGCATCCGCCGACAAGACGCAAGGACAAGTGCTTACGGCTGGAACTTCCAGGCGCCATTCTCGATCTTGACGATGACGCGGGCGCGATCATCATGGCCGACGTGATCGTTCGGCGTCATGTTGATGACGGCATGTGCGCCGCTCAGGTTCTTGATGCCTTCGATGGCGTCACGCAAGGCATCGCGGAAAGCTTGCGAGCCCGGCTGCGATTTTTTCAGTGCGACCGGAATGGCAGCTTGCAGGATCAGGCCAGCGTCCCATGCGTGACCGCCGAATGTGGATACCGATCCCTTGCCATGCGCTGCTTCGTACTTGGCCGTGTACTCCATCCCGGCCTTGCGGGTGGCGTGATCCTGCGGCAACTGGTTGACCACCAGCACCGGGCCAGCCGGCAGGAACGTGCCTTCCACATCCTTGCCGCCCACACGCAGGAAGTCTGCATTGGCCACGCCATGGGTCTGGTAGATACGGCCGGTGAAGCCGCGCTCTTTCAGGGTTTTTTGCGGCAGCACGGCTGGCGTTCCGGAAGCGGCGATCAGGATGGCGTCCGGCTTGGCCGACAACATCTTGAGTACCTGGCCGGTGACGGAGGTGTCGGTACGGACATAACGCTCATTGCCCACCAGCTTGATGCCTTTTGGCGCGGATGCTGCGCTGAATCCGGCATGCCAGCCTTCGCCATAGGCGTCGGCAAAGCCGATGAAGGCAACTGTCTTGACGCCAGCCTTGACCATATGGTCAACCACGGCGCGCGACATCGTGATGTCGTTCTGTGTGGTCTTGAAAACCCAGCGGCGCTTTTCGTCCACCGGTTCGACGATCTTGGCGCTGGCGGCCAGCGAGATCATGGGTGTCTTGCCTTCGGCCACCGAGTCCACCATCGCCAGCGAGGCCGGCGTGATGGTGGAGCCGATGATGACGTCGACCTTGTCTTCGGAAATCAGCTTCTTGGTGTTCTTGACGGCCTTGGTCGTATCGGACTCATCATCCAGGATGATGTAGTTGACCTTCTGGCCGCCGATCGTGGTGGGCAGCAGGGCGACCGTGTTTTTTTCAGGAATGCCCAGCGACGCGGCCGGGCCGGTCAATGACAGGGACACGCCGACATTGACATCTGCCAGGGCGGATGCGGCCACGCCAAGCAAGGCCGCTGCGATGATCGACTTGCCGATTACAGCTTTTTTCATTTTATTTATCTCCACTATTGTTTGAATACGGCCGTACTGGCCGGCCAGTCACTGCAGGCAGATGCCTCCCCTCGATTTACAACCCTTCAACAAGCTGTCACCAAAAAAAACCTTGCGCATGCGCTGCCGTGTGTCGTGCATCCGACTTTAACTTCCACCAGTCAGGTCGACAGTGGCCGCCGGCTGTCGCCCGCCAGGCGCGACGGCGCTGCACGCTCTCCCGATCCCCGCTGCGGAACCTGCTTCAGCGAGAAACCCTGCGTGAAACTGGCGCGCACGATGACCACGAATTTCCACAGCGCGCCACCCGCGATTGCAGCCACGCCCGCCAGCAGCAAGGCACCCTGCTGCAGCGACGGGACCGCCCAGCCCAACGCCAGCAACAGCGCTGGTGCAACATGCCCGACCAAGTGTACCGGCCAAGCCGCCTTGTCCAGCACCGCGCGGGCCAGCGGCGGTATGCCGTTGGCGCGTGCCGTACCGACATAGGCGCGCCACAATCCGGCGCTCGCTGCCATCGCCACCAGTCCAGCCGCCTGCAGGGCAAACGGCGCATCGATGCCGGCCACCGCCAGCGCCGCCATCAGCGCGCCCCAGCCTTCCAGTATTCCGCTGGCGACAATAATGCCGGGAATCAGCGGCGCGCGCCATACGGGAATGCCGCGTGCGCGGTGCAGTATCTTGGCCTGGCAGGCCAGGAAAGCCGCCGCCAGCACGGCCACCAGCAGGAACAAGCCGCGCTGGGGAGCAAGCAGCGTGAGCAGCACGGCCGGGAAAAACAGCAGCGCCACATACAGTTCGCGCGTCATCCACGAGGTTTGCCAACGGGCTACCGCGCGCCAGAAACGCAGCTTGCGGCCGATTTTCAGGAACACGAAAAACAGGCCGGTCGCCACCAGCCCGGCAGCCAGCGCCAGCAGCGCGCGACCGGCAAGCGGCTCCAGCATGCCGGCTGCCGCCAGGAGGCCGGTGAAGATGGCCAGGCCGGTGCCGGCGCCGCCGAAAATCCAGTTCATCGCCGCCCGCCAGTCCCAGAACTTTTGCACTGCGCCCACCAGCGGATTGGCCGGATCGGCCAGCCGCTCCTGCTGGTCGGGATCCGACTCGGCCGCCGCGCCGCGGCCCGGCACTGCCGGTGTCGTGTACAGATAGCGGATTTGCGGGTTGGTGCCCAGTTCCTCGTTCAACTGCAGGCTGGGTTGCTCGCGCACCAGTTGCGAGACGATGCTTTCCGGATTATTGAAGTCGCCAAAGCGGATCGCCTGGGAAATGCAGGACGCCGCACAAGCCGGCGTGGCTTCCAGGTCGACGCCCGGCATCAGCCCCTTGGCCAGCCCGGCATCGATCCTGGGCTGGCAGAAGGTGCATTTCTGGGCGACGCCGACGCGTTCGGGATGGGCCGTGGCTTTTTCCTGGCGCGTCTGTTGGCCGTAATAGCCCTGCGGATCGTGTTCGATGGTGCGCGCCTGGTAGGGGCAGGACACCACGCAATAGGCGCAGCCGATGCACATGTCGTAGTCGATCGTGACCAGGCCATCGTCGCGCTGGCGGGTGGCGCCGGTCGGGCAGACCGGCACGCAGGGCGGTTCGGCGCAATGCTGGCAGCCGGTGACCACGAAAAAGCGCTCCACGTCCGGGAATTTGCCCTGCTCGACATCGATCACCCGACGCCACTGGATGTCCGGCGTCGTGTCATTGGCCTGCTTGCAGGCGATGGTGCAGGTCTGGCAGCCGACGCAGCGGTTCAGGTCGACCACCATGCCCCAGCGTGGCTTGGCAGTGGCGCCGGCAGCCGGGCCGGGGCGGGCGATATGGGTCTCGATCATGCTGGCGCTCCCTTCTTGGCGCCAAGCAGCTCGCCGCTCGATGCGCGCCGCAAGCGGATGCGCATGATGTCGGCGCTGCTGCCGGTGCCGTCGGTCAGCTTGAGCGACAGGTCGGTCAGCGAATTCAGGCTGGGCAGGTTCAGGTCCTTGGCGAACGGCGTCTTCCAGTGTGCGAACTGGCCGATCATCAATACCGTATCCGGGCGGATGCCTTCGCGCAGCACGGCCTCGCCTTCCGTCGTGCCCGACACCGATTCCATGATGATGCGCTCGCCTTCGGCAATGCCCAGCTCGCGCGCCCGCGAGCGATTGATGATCACGCCGCGATGGCCGGCGATATTGTTGGCCACCTCATTGATCATCGGCAGGCCGACATTGGCGCCCCAGGCGTATTGCATCGAGCGCGCTGTCAGCGCCCAGAACGGAAACTCGTCCGGGTCGCGGCCGTACTCACGCGCGTATTCGACCCAGATGTCGGGGAAGGACTCATAAGTCGGCAGCGGCTCGTATTCCTTCAACTGGTGTTCCCACCAGTCGATGCCGGCTTCATGCATGCGGTTCGCCAGTTCCTGGCCATGGCGCATGATGCGCTCCTGGTACGGCATTTCGAAACGCAGGCGCTGGCTGGTCAGGGCCGGGTACAGGTACCAGTTAATTTGCGGGAATGGACGCAGCAAGTAACCGTTTTCCTTGAACCAGGCCAGGTCGCGCACCTCCTCGCCATTGGTCAGGTTGTGGCTGGCCGCCTTGGCGAAGGCATTCCAGACGTCCTCGCACTTCGGCGCCACTGTCGGATCGAGCGAATAATCGTAGGTGCCCTTGCGGTCGACCAGGCCGATACCGGCCGCGCCGCGGTTGATCGCCTTCACATACTCGTCGAGTATGCCCACGCGCCTGGCCAGTTCGGTGGAAATGTCGGTGAAATCCATCGTGTCGCAGGGTGACTCGATGGCGGGTTGCCGCACCGCCCAGCCCTCGTGTTTCCAGAACTGCTGCATCATCTTGGTGCTGCCCACGCGGATGATCTGCAAGCTTTCCAGGTCCAGTGCTTCCGGCAACAGCACGTCGGCAAAATGATTGGTTTCGTCGTCGGTGTAGGCAAACGACACGATGAACGGAAACTCGGTGAGCCGCTCCGCCACCTGCGGCGCATTCCAGGATGAAATCGCCGGATTGCTGCGGTAGCAGAACCAGACATCCGGCGCTACCGTGCGCGGCCAGTTGTCGGGTGCTTTTTTCTGGAACAGCCAAGGCAAGTGTGCCGGCCCCAGCGCTGCCGACCACGGCGAATCCGACGACAAGGGCACCAGCGTCTTGTAGGCATTGCGAATGCTCGGCTGTTTGGACCAACCCTCGCGCGAGGTTTCGTTGAACTGGTAGGACATCAGTCCATCCACGCCGTGCGGCTTGACCGAGCCCACGCGGGAAGTGGCGGGGCGTACCAGCTTGACCGTGGTGCCCAGCGTGCCGCCCGGCACTTCCAGCGCGCCCACCAGCACCGCCAGCACCGTGCGCGCCCAGCAGCAGTGATAACCGCCCCAGCCATTGTTGACGCCTTTGCCCAGCAGCACCGACACTGGCCGGAAAGGCAGTGACTGGCCATCGACTTCGATGGTTTCGCCGACACAGGCGTGGGCCAGGTATTCGTCGGCCACGCGACGGATCGAGTCGGCCGGCACTTCGCATTGGGACGCCGCCCAATCGGGCGTGTAGTCCTTCATGTGCGCCATCAGCAACTGGAACGCCGGCCGGCCGATCGCCGCCTCGTGCGCAAAGCGCGCTTCGTCAGCGCCGTGCTCGACGCCGGCCAGCGTGAATTCGCCCTCCAGCGCCGGGTCCACCAGGTCGTCGGCGTCATGCGCCTTGGCGCGGCCATCGGCCAGGTCCCACACCAGCGGGCGGCCGCTGGCATCGCGCAGGTACCAGCCGTTGGGACCCACCAGGTAAGGGGAACTGGTCAGGTTTTTCAGGAAAGGCAGGTCGCAGACATCGCGCCAGTTACGCTGGTGCAGGATATGGTTGATCAGCCCGAACAGGAATGCGGCATCTGTCTTGGGCTTGATCGGCACCCATTCCGCCGACAAGGCGCCGGTGACCGACAGATGCGGCTCGACCTGCACGCGCTTGGCGCCGCGCACCCGCGCATCGGCCTCGCGCCAGATGCCGACCACCCCGGCCGATGCTTCGACATTATTGCCGCAGTTGATCACGTAATTCACATACGGCACATCCGGCGAGACGATGAATGCGCGGTGCCAGAGTTCGCCATACAAGTGTTCGGAGTGATAGCACTTGACGCCCTGTCCGGCGCCATAGCCGCCATCGATCGGCCCCCATGCCGCCATGAAGGCAGGGAAGGTGCCCATGTACTGCACCGGTGTTCCGCCGCCGCCCGTCGTGACGGCCACGCGCGGCACGCCTTCATCGTTCAACATGCCCCTGGCGCGCACCTGGCGCAGCTTGTCGGCGACCAGGTCCAGCGCCTCATCCCAACTGATCGGTACAAACCCGGGATCCTCATCGCGCCCCTTGCGCGGATTGGTCCGCTTCATCGGCTGCTTGATGCGGTTCGGGTTGTACGTCTTTTGCACAATACCGTAAGCCTTCACGCAAACCCGTCCACCGCCCGGATGTTCGCCTTTTACCGCGTAGTTCGATTCAATCCGTTTGGCAATGCCGTCTTCGACTTCGACCGTCATCAGGTCGGGACCGGAGACGCATTGGTAGCAGTAGATCGGTACTTTGCGTGAAGTGGCCATTACGCTGCCCCCTGTTCCCGGGCAGCCTTCAGGCGATCCTGCTTCTTGGCCAGCCGCGCGGCCTGCTTGGCGGTGTCGACCACAAAGCGCACATGGGTGGCGCGGCCGACGGTATCGAGCTCATCCTTTACCTCGACTTCGAAGGTCAGGCGCGGCAGCGCAATTTCAGCCACCGTGACCAGCACCGTCACTTGCTGTCCCAACAGCGTCGGCGCCAGATGGTCGATCACGACCCGTGCACCGACCGAATCCTCGCCAAGGTCGTGATGCTCGACCAGCAGGTTGCGGCAGGAATGTTCAACGTCATGCACCATCGACGGCGTGGCATACACCCGCAAGCCGTCGCCCATGAAGCCGATGGTGCGTCCCTGGTCCACCTCGAGAGTGCGGCTGAAGGTGGTGCCGACTTTCAAACTGTCTTTCATGCTGCCTCCAAGTCTGTTTGTACGTCAGTTATTGCGTTGGCGGCGACCTTGCGCCGGCCGCCGTCAATCCTTACATGCGCCGGCTGCTGGCGTCCCAGAAGCGTTCCAGGTTCGAAATCAGGGCCGGGCTGAAATGGCAGAATGCCTGTTCCCTGGCATACATGGCCATGTAATTGCGAAACAGCTCCATCGGCTCATGCGCGACCCGAAACGCGCGCCGGTTGCTGCCGGCGCTGACCACGCCGGAGCGGTTCATGGCGTCGATCACTTCATCGATGGCTTGCGTCATCTGGCCATCTTCCACGATGCGGTCGCAGACCAGGCGGCCGACATCGCTGTCGCAGTGGATGACGCGCTCCATCATGATGGCCTGGCGCGCAATGCGGTCACCGACAAAGCGCGGCAGCCGCATGTTCGCCGCACCCGGCACGATGCCTTCCTTTTTTGCCGGCAGCGTCAGGTAGGCAGACTTCTCGGCCAGGTTGACATCCGTCACCAGCAGGTACTGGCAGCCGCCGCCGATGGCGAACGATTCGATTGCCGAAATCCAGATTTTTTCCAGCGTCTGCCCGCGGATGTCATCGGGCTTGCGATCGGGGGTGGCAATGCCGCGGAATATCTTGTTCAGGAAGCCCATTTCGCGCTTCATGTACCAGAGATAGGACACATGACCGTAATACAGATGGGTCAGGTTGATGCCGGTGCAGTAGACCCGCTTGCCCTGGTACTTGCCCTTGGTGAATTCAGCACCGCGCAGCACGCCGGCCTGGATCTGCGGATCGAGCATGCACAGGTCGACTGCGATTTCCTGCGCGTCGCAGGTCGAATCGTCTTCCGCATTCAGGAAGCGTTCATTGTTCAGGTAGACATAACCGGCTGTGCCCTGGCGCTCGACGATCACGGTACCGAGATCGACCCGGCCATCGCGCTTGAACGCTTCCAGGTAGTCGGCGGTGCGCGGGTGCGGCAGCAACATGGCGTGGCACAGGTGCGCGCCGCAAGCAGGATCGGCCAGTACGGTGGACAGGAACAGGCCCTGGTCGATCTCGTGACCGTCCTTGTCGCCCTGGCGCAGTGCATTTTCACGCGCCAGCACCTTCGCGTCGGGCACCAGTCCCGGGAATTGCAGCGCGGCTGCATCGATCAGCGCCTCCAGTCGCAGCAGCACTGATTGATCGGCGGTCAGCGCGTGGTAGACCGCCACCACATGCTGTTCAAGGAAACGCTCGCGGCTGCTGCGGCCGGCGTCCAGCAGCGCAGTGGCCTGGGCTTGCTGGGCGGCGTCGCGCTGTGGCTTTGCCGGCAAGCCATCCAGCGCCAGCGACAGCGAGCGCCAGTATTCGGTAAAGGTGTGGCAGTCCGACTTGAAGTCATTGCTTGCTGCGGGTATCGCCTGTTGCGCTTGCATGGTGGTAGACATTATTTGCTGCATTCCTTTGATCATGGGATTCACTTTTTAGCTTTGTTGCTGGTCCGACCTCAGGCCGTGACCTTGCGCTGCGCAATTTCAAAATCGCGCATGCGGAATTTCTGCACCTTGCCGCTCGCCGTGGAAGGAAATTCTTCGACGAAGCGGATTGCATGCGGCACCTTGTAGCTGGCGATCCGCTTCTTGCATTGCGCCTTCACATCCTGTTCATTGAGCGCCGCGCCGGGCAGCGGCC
>NZ_JAUSNH010000164.1 GCF_030645335.1 Lacisediminimonas sp.
AAACGGGCGGGCAATCCAGTCCTGATTTGCATCAATTCCTGCGGGATCGCAAACGCCCGCAGCCTGGCTGTTGCCAACATGAGCACTGGACATGAAACACTTTTTCCCGAATCGCTGTCCAAGCAGGCAAGTCGACCAACGACTCGCAAACCTGACCGGAGAGGCCATGCAGACGCAGAACCAGTCAAGACCAGGTCCCGACCTGGAAGAAATCAATGAGAAGCTGCGCAAGGATGTGTTGCGCGCACTCGAACCCTATGGCGCGCGGCCGGTCGCAGAACTTTCGGACATGGCCGGCACTGAGCGCACCAAGTGGCTATTCTGGAACCTGCACGAGCGCCTCGATGAAATCCGCAAGATGGAGCCGACCCTGATCGGCCAGGTCATGACGACCCAGCTCACGGTATGCGACGGGCAGTCGATGTGGAGCGAAAAATGCAAGCTGGAGAAGCGGCTTGAACTGAGTTGCAAGTGGCACCTGCAACTCAGCTATATCGCATTCCAGAGCGAGCAGCTACATGAAATCGGCGACGGCTGGATCAACCTGGCAATCGGCGACGAGCCGCCGGGACACCCCAGCCTGAAGCCGGGGCAGAAGGCTTACCTGGATGCCGACCATTCACTCTATCCGAACCAGTTGTTCCTGGATGGCTGGATCAGTGAAGGCGTCTGGCAAGAAATCAAGCCACAGCTCTACAGCAGCAATCCAGCGTGCCGCACGGATATCGTCATCCTCGACAACTACCTGTTCCCGGTACGGCGCGGCAATGAATTCGTGTCGGGGCCGGCAGGCTCGATCGGCATCACCAATATCGAGTTCCGGAATTTTTCACATCCCACCGAGCGGCGCTTGACACGGCGCGAGCCAAGGCAACGATCGTAGCAAGGCAGCAAGCCGCCAAGCGCCTCATTGCACTGCGAAAGCGACGTAAAGGGGAAGGCAAAAAAAACGGAGCCGCAAGGCTCCGCTTTCCAGCAGCGCGACCCGGACAAACCAGATCGCAGCCACCTGTTACGCACACGACTCAGGCACTAGCCAGGATGGCACCATTCATCCTGCGTGCCGCGCGCTTGCTTGCTTAGGCAGGCTTGGCGACTTTCTTTGCTTTTTTAGCTTTTTTGGCTTTTTTGGCTTTTGCTTTTTTGGCAGGCTTGGCAGTGTCAGCAGCAGGTGCCGAAGATGCAGCAGCAGGTGCGGCCGGAGCTGCTGGCGTTGCTGGCGTAGCTTGAGCGAAGGCGCCGGTGGCGAAAATAGCGGCGACGAAAGCAGCGATCAGTTTTTTCATTTTGCGGTCCTGGTTGGAATAGTGCGTAGAACAAGTGATCTACGTATCCCCTTAACGACGCCAGGGAACCATCTGTTGACACGATATCCGAATATTTATTGAAAAAGGCCGGGGGTCGCCCGGCCTTTTGCACAGCGCAATGTCCTTATGTCATCAATACATGTGCTGGCCGCCATTGATCGCAATATTGGCTCCGGTGAGGAAGGCGGCCTCGTCCGACGCCAGGTAGGCCACCAGCCCGGCCACTTCCTCGGGCTTTCCCAGCCGGCCCATCGGTATTTGCGGAATGATCTTGGTGTCGAGCACTTCCTTCGGGATCGAGGTCACCATCTTGGTGCCGATGTAGCCCGGTGAAATCGTATTCACGGTGACTCCCTTGCGCGCTATTTCCAGCGCCAGCGCCTTCGTGAAACCGTGCATGCCGGCCTTGGCAGCCGAATAGTTGGTCTGCCCGAAGGCGCCTTTCTGTCCGTTGACAGACGAGATATTGATGATGCGGCCCCAGCCCCGGTCCACCATGCCATCGCACACGGGCTTGGTCATGTTGAATACGGAATCCAGGTTGGTCTTGATCACCGCATCCCAGTTGACCTTGTCCATTTTCTTGAAGGTCATGTCGCGCGTGATACCGGCGTTATTGACCAGCACATCCACCGGCCCCATTGCCCCTTCGATTTCCCCGATGCATGCCTGCGCCGAATCGTAGTCGGCGACATCACAGGCATACGCATGGAAATTGAAACCCTGCTCGCGCATGCTATCGAGCCATTCCCCCGACTTGGTATTGCCCGGCGAATGGGTCGTCACGACCTGATAGCCCAATGCCGCCATCTTGATGCAGATCGCCTCGCCCAAACCGCCCATCCCACCCGTAATCAACGCAATCCTGGCCATGACTGTTCCTCTTTGAAATGGAAATGAAATTCGAAATAGGGATGTGGTCCGACAATCAGCGCTCGAGTGCGAGCGCCACGCCCATGCCGCCGCCGATGCAAAGGCTTGCCAGGCCGCGCTTTGCATCGCGCCGGATCATCTCGTGCAGCAAGGTAACCAGGATCCGGCAACCTGACGCACCAATCGGATGGCCGATCGCAATCGCGCCGCCATTGACGTTGATCTTGCTGGTGTCCCAGCCCATTTCCTTGTTCACGGCAAGCGCCTGCGCGGCGAACGCTTCGTTGATTTCCATCAGGTCGAGATCCTGGTGACGCCAGCCGGCTTTCTGCAGGCACAGCTGGGCGGCAGGTACCGGACCCATCCCCATTATTTTCGGATCGACGCCGGCAGAGCTATAGGCCTTGATCCGCGCCAGCGGCTGCAGTCCCAGGTCGCGCGCCATGCTCGCCGACATCATCATCACGGCGGCAGCACCGTCATTGATGCCCGATGCATTACCGGCCGTGACCGAGCCGTCCTTGGAAAATGCCGGGCGCAGTCCGGACAAGGCTTCAATGGTCGATCCCGCCTTGACGTATTCGTCGGTGTCGAACGTGATGCTGCCCTTTTTTTGCGGTATCTCGAGCGCCAGGATTTCGTCCTTGAAGCGGCCGGCGAGTTGTGCTGCTTCGGCCTTCTGCTGCGACGCCAGCGCAAACTCGTCCTGCTGCTGCCGTGAAATATCGTATTTCCGGGCGACATTCTCGGCAGTCACGCCCATGTGGTACTGGTTATAGACGTCCCACAGGCCATCGACGATCATGGTGTCGACCAGCTTGCCATCGCCCATGCGAATGCCATCACGGGAATTGGGCAGCACATGCGGCGAGGCGCTCATGTTTTCCTGGCCGCCGGCAATCACTATGCCCGCGTCGCCGCAGCGAATCGCCTGCGCTGCCAGATGGGTGGCCTTGAGCCCGCTGCCGCACACCTTGTTGATGGTATAGGCGGGCACCATGTCCGGCAGTCCGGCCTTGATGGATGCCTGGCGGGCGGCATTTTGTCCAACGCCGGCAGTCAGCACCTGCCCCATGATGACTTCGCTGATGCGCGCCGGATCCACGCCGGTTTGCTCGATCAGCCCCTTGATCACATGCGCACCAAGGTCGGCTGCCGGTATTTTGGCCAGCGAGCCGCCAAACTTGCCCACGCCTGTCCTCAGCGCCGCGACGATAACCACTTCATCCATTTTCGAGTCTCCTGTTTTCGGGATTCCAACATTCTTGTCGCCATAGGCGCGAACCTGCGCTGATTCGTTCATATTCGCAGGGAAGCAGGCGCAAATTCTGCTGCGCAATGATTGCCATGATAGACCGAGAATGGGCGTTCGCCTACTTGCGCGCAAAGGAAGCGCCAGCCCGGCGATAAAGCGGCGCGCAGACCGGCCAAATGCGAACAATTTGCCGCCGCTGCGCAAAATCAAGGGGGCAGCAAGATCCAGATCCGCGCCACCGGGTTTCTCAAGGATCGCCGCGCGCGCGCCAGGATCATTGCGATTATTCATACCGCCTCGCAACGAATGTATCGTATTTCGCATAGGCATTAGGAATATTCCTACAGCACGGGGATTTATTCCTATAAGCCACTTCAGCCGGCGCTGATTTTAATTCGGTTACCGAACGGACATACTGCAATCGTTCAATGCAGAAACAAGACTGGACCGCTAACACCAATTTGATCCATATCGCAAAACACAGGAGAATACACCGTGCTGGCAACCCCAAATGGCATCAATCCAACTATGGCCCGACCCGCTGACGCGGCGTGGCAACGCTCTGCAAAGCTCTGGTCCACGCTCAGCGAAATCTGCGACCTGCTGCATATCCATTGCGCCGGCCTTGCGCTCGAATCCGATTCTGCGTTCCAGCACGTTCAGTTCAAAAGTGGCCAGCGCATCCATACCATCGGCCAGCCATTCGACATGCTCTACATCGTCAATTCCGGTTTCCTGAAAACCGTGATGATCGATGAGTCGGGCAATGAGCAAGTGCTTTCCTTTCCGATGCGGGGCGACCTGTTCGGCATAGACGGCATCCACAACAAGCACTACACCTCCGAGGCAGTCGCCTTGTCGTCGTGCGACATCATCCTGGTGCCGTTCAAGAAATTCCTTGCGCTGGGACGCGCCCATCCTGAACTCGAGACCGCCATCTACAGCGTGATGAGCCGGGAGCTGGTTCGCGAGCAAGCGATGGTTGGCATGCTCGGCTCGCTGTCGGCAGAGGCGCGCGTCGCACGCTTCCTGGTACCACTGTCGGACCGCTTCGGTGCGATGGGGTATTCCAACAAGGAATTCAACCTGCGCATGACACGCCATGAAATCGGAAGCTACCTGGGGCTGACACTGGAAACGGTCAGCCGCACGTTTTCCGCATTCAACGAAATCGGCCTGATCGCCGTCGACCAGCGCGCCATCATCATCAACGACATCGGCGCCTTGCGGACATTGCGCCGACTGCCACCATCGCGCGCGCGAATCAAGCAACAGGCGCAAATCCAGGCACAGGCAGCTGCAATGACGCAGGCAGCCGCAATAGCAGCAAACACACAGGGCGTGCGCTAGACTGACTAGCGCTGGATAGGGTCGACTTATCCAGCGCACCCGCTTGCGCATCCGGCCGGGCCTGCGCGATTGCGATCCTGCTGATGCCGTCCATCAAAAAAATGCCCGCTTCCGGCGGGCCTTAGCTTTAAGGGCGCTGGCGTCCGGCAATCCAATCAGCCGCAGGGCTGAGCTCTACCCCGCCTGATGGATGACGCCAATGGCTCAGCGCCTGCTCTTGACCCGATCCAGCAACTCGGTGCTGGCTTCGCGCCGAATTTCCGTGATCGTCAGCACCAGCCGCTTGCGCTCTGCAATATCGATCGTCTCGGTACAATCGACGGTCCAGACATCGAGTTGCGCATCAACCGGCAGCAAGGTTGCCAGGGAGTTGATCCGTTTCTGATGCCAGATCAGGCGGCGGCGGATTTCATTGGTGTCCATGCGACCAGCATAGGCCCACACAAGCCCCTCGCGCCTGCGCCGCCTCAAATACCCGTCTGACCGCGAGCAAGAGATTCAGCATTCGCGACGCGCGCGTACCGACCCGCTGTGGCCCACTGGCATGCAAGGTCTGCACACTGGCGTCCGCATCGCGGCTAGTCGATTTCGGAATCCACCTCCCACACACGGATCAACAAGTCTTTTACAAACCGGGTCATTTGCGCATCGACTTCGATGAAGTCGTCGCCATATTCCTTGCTCAGCGAATAGCGTAGCTGGATGAATTTTCCGATCTTGCGGCAAAACTGATAGTTGTCCATCAGTTCTCCGGCGTCTTCGATGCCGACCACGGCACCGTCATCGGCATGGAATACATAGGTCATCAAGGTGTGCCGCAAGCCCGCCTGTATGCGCTCTTCCTGGAAAATATGGTAACGGCCGATTGGTTCGAGGCACGACTTCTGGCGCAGGTAGGCTGGCTCAATCACAGGACCATCGCCATTGATCAATTGTTCGGCCTGGGTAAGTCCTCTCTGGAGGGTGATCTGCAGGTCGAATGCGGCCTCCCCCAGCTTGAGGCCGTCGGTCTGCAGGGCCAGGTCCGGGGAATAGCACCGTAGCGACATGTGCGCGGGATGGTATTGAAGCAGCTCGTAATGGGCTGGCAATTTGAATTGCGCTCGCAAGCTATTATTTGATAATTCTATTTTATTCATAATTTCCTTTCATCCCGACCATTTTTAAAAGCTTGATACATTGATTGCGTGGCGCATTGGCTCTGTCATTGGCGGAACCGCAACATAAAGCTGTCATCCGATCGCTGACACAAAAATTGGGGCTTGATCGCGATCGGCTGCCATTAGGGTGGATATACCAATCTACCGCCCTGACAACAGATTGACACGCCTCGGGCCGACACAGACCTGACCGCGCATCTGACCAGATTAATGGCGAGAAACAACGATGTACGGATGATAGAAAGTCTTGGGGGAAATTGAAGGACGGTTATATTTCAAAACAATTGACACACACAATTGTCTTATAAACGACCAGATGCTCTTTTAACGCCCAAAGAGGGCGCTATGTGTTTTGATTCCGAAATGTGCGGTCGCTCTTCAATCGGAGTGATCGTTAACATGCGTGCGGTGATGGCGGCGCGCGGCCATCACCGCAACAGTCGTTTATTTAAGCAACGCCCTTGCCTCTTCCAGCAACTTGCGCCCGTCATGGCCTTTTGCAGTGACATCCCGAACCCAGTCACTGATGACGGTTTCAGATGCCTTTTGCCAGAGTTGCAGCTCTGCCGCCGGCACCGTATGGAAAGTCGCTTTATATTTCTCTGAGGCTTTGCGCCCTGCCAAACCGGCTTGCGCGAATATCCGGCCGGCCTCGGCCGAGGCTTGCGGACCGCTATTGTTATCAATTACTTTTTTCAAATCAGCCGGCAGGCTGTCATAACGCGCTGGATTCATGCCGAAGATAATCACTGAATTCGATAACTGCGGCATCGATGGATCGGTCTCGATATGGTGGCCGACGATTTCACCAAGCTTGATCGAGGGAACCACTTCCCAGGGCACCAGCGCGCCGTCGATCACGCCTTTTGACAAGGCTTCGGGCGCTTGCGGCAAGGGCATGGGCACCGGCGTGGCGCCAAATGCCGCAATCATCCGTGTCGCCTGGCGGGTCGGTGCCCGCAACTTCATGCCGCGGAAATCCTGCAAGGCCCTGATCGGCTTTTTGGTGGTGTGGAAGATGTTGCCGTCATGCAAATGGAAAACGATCGGCTTGATGCCTTCGAATTCCTTGCTCGCGTTTTTCATCGCGTATTGCCACAGCGCCCGACTACCCTCTGCGCTGCTCCTGACGATGAAGGGCAGCTCGAATACTTCCGACACCACAAAACGGCCAGCCTGGTAACCGGGCAGCGTCCAGACCAGGTCGGCCACACCGTCCCTGGCCTGGTCGAACAATTGGGCGGGCGACCCGCCAAGCTGCATTGAAGGATAGATCTGGCACTTGAGCCGGTTGCTGGATTGCTGGCTGATCCTTGCGCACCACGGTTCGATGAACTTCGCCTGCGCCGTCGACGCTGGCGGCAGGAAGTGGTGCACCTTCAGTATCACCGTTTCCTGGGCGGTGACGCTGGCGCAAGACGTCAGCAGGACCGCCCCGATCAAACCGGCTACGCGCGGACTTTTTTGTTTCATGCAGATCTCCATGGCTTGGTTGGCAACACCGGCGAGCTAGCCGCCGGATGCGTGCAGGATAAATAAGGAAATGACCGGGAAGAAAACCAGCAGGACAATCCGTACCAGGTCCGACAGCAGGAAGGGAATGACCCCGATGAATGTCTGCCGCAAGGGCACGCCCCCGGCCAGCTTGTTGATGATGTAGATGTTCATGCCGATCGGTGGATGCACCAGGCCGATTTCAACCACCATCAGCGCCAGGATGCCAAACCAGATCGACTTGTCCTGCGCCGGCATGCCCCACAGATCCAGTCCCATCACCACCGGATAAAAAATCGGTATGGTCAAAAGGATCATGGCCAGCGAATCCATCACGCAACCCAGCAGCAGGTAGATCAGCAGGATCGCAAAGATCACCGTTAGCGGCGACAGGCCGCTGTGCTGGATCCAGGAAGCCAGTTCGGCCGGCATCTGGGTCAGCGCCAGTCCGGCGTTGAGCATGTCGGCGCCAAGCAGCACCAGCAAAATCATTGCGCTGGCCTGGGCGGTGCCCAGCAAGCTCCTGACCATGCCCTCCATGCGCATGCCGCCGGTGGTGATGGCCAGCAAGCCGCATGCTGCCGCACCGATCGACGCTGCCTCGGTCGGATTGGCCCAGCCATCGTAAATGCCGACAATCACGACCAGGAATACCAGCATGACCGGCGTCACGCCGATCAGCGAACGCAGCTTCACGGCGAGCGGCGGATTGGCGCCGGCCGGGCCGGCTTGCGGGTCACGCGCGACGACGATCCGGATCACCAGCATATAGCCGAGCATTGCCATGAGGCCCGGAATGATCGCTGCGACGAACAGCTTGCCGATCGACTCCTGGGTCAGCATGGCGTAGATCACCAGCGGCACCGAGGGCGGAATCAGGATGCCCAGCGTGCCGCCGGCAGCCAGCGCGCCAGTCGACAGCGCGCCGGAATAGCGGTAGCGCTGCAACTCGGGCAGGGCGACCTGTCCCATGGTCGCCGCAGTGGCCAGCGACGATCCGCAAATGGCACCAAATGCGGCACACGCGCCGACCGCCGCCATGGCGACACCGCCACGGAAATGACCAACGAAGTTGTTCAGGCAGGCGAACAGCGCACGCGACAATCCGCCGTGCGTGGCGAACTGTCCCATCAACATGAATAGGGGTATCACGGCCAGGTCGTAATTGGACAGGCGTGCATACGCCAGGCTCTTGAGCGAATTCAGCAAAGGCATCCAGTGACCGCCCTGCATGAGGGCAAATCCACCTGCGCCAACCAGGAACATGGCAATGCCGATATGTATCCGCAGCACCAGGAGCGCCATCAGGACGCCAAACATGATCAGCCCGGCCGAAAGTCCGCTCACTGCATCGGTCATTGCCGCCGCGCCCGCTTGAATTCCCGTGCCGCGTTATACAGGCCGGCTGCTGAAAACAGCAGGAAACTCGGCACCAGCGCAGCCCACGCCACCCACACCGGCCAGGCCAGCATCATTGAGGTTTCGCCGGACGTGCGCAACGCGCCGGCGGCAACACCGGTACGCCAGGCGATCAGCGCAGCGACCAGCGCCAGCAACAGATGGGAAACGGCGTCGAGCAGCCCGCGCAGGCGCGGGGGCAGGTTTGCGGTGAAAAAATCGACCCGCAAGTGGCCGCCGGTCATTTCGCAATAAGGCAGCATGGCGGCAGCGGCGATCGCCATCCCCATTTGCAGCATTTCAATATCGCCCGGTACCGGCATGGCAATCAGTTTGCGGGCCAGGATGGAGACCAGCGACATCAGCACAATGGCAATCAACAGCATGCCGCCGGCCAAGGCCAGTGCGCGCGCCAGCTGGAACAGCAGTGCGCCGGCGGCGCCACGCTGGATTGCTTGTTCGTCTTGTGCTGGCATGGCCGTCTCATGCATGGCGCGCGTGCGTGCTGTCGTTGTCAATTCGCCCTTGGTTTGCTCCATGCCGCTATCGGATTGCTGCGCCGAAAAATGAAGCCCGAATGATAACTTGCCAGCAGCATGCCTGGCACTCTTGTCATTGGAAGGGGGAAGGTTTGCCGCGGGTGATACGCGGCTATTGGCACAAAGAAGCCCGCGACTGCTCTGACAGTCGCGGGCAAAGTCCAACTCTGGAGTCTCGCGTACAACAGTTTCAATATAGACCATGCCGGCGAGCCTGCATGGCGTTTTACAACTTATTACACTACGGAAACTATTTCATCAGAGCAATAGCGCCAGGCCCTGGTCACCCTGCGGCTTTTCCATGACCCAATAGCGACGGAAAAGTCGTGCGCAGTTTGGTGACTTTGGGCGCCACCACGAAGGCGCAATAACCCTGGTTGGGATTATTGCGGAAATAGTTTTGGTGGTAGTCCTCTGCCTTGTAGTACGTGGTCTCGGCGCTGAGTTCGGTAATGACCGGTGCATCCCATACCTGCGCCATTTCCGCGATCACCCGTCGGGCAATCTCCTGCTGCTGTGGCGTGTGAAAGTAAATCACCGAGCGGTACTGGGTACCGACGTCATTGCCCTGCCGGTTGAGCGTGGTGGGGTCGTGTATCGTGAAAAAGATCACCAGCAGTTGCCGGTAACTGACCACGTCCGGGTCGAATTCCAGGCGCACGACTTCGGCATGACCGGTTTTGCCGCCGCAGACCTGTTCATAATTCGGATTATCTACCTGGCCGCCGGTGTAGCCGGATTCGACATGCAGCACACCAGCGACTTCCTGGTAGACCGCTTCCAGGCACCAGAAGCAGCCTCCGCCCAAGGTCGCAATTTCGGTCGTCATGACAGCTCTCCAACGAGTTCGTGTTGCCGTCACTGTAACCGAATCAGGGTCGCCTGCGCCACGGTCTGCGTCAAGACCGGCGCGCCATGACAAGCACACAAGCCTGCGCTTGCCCGGGCGCCTATTCGAACATCAGCGGCAGCCCTTGGGACAAGGCGGGCAGGATCTGCCGCTGCAATCGCTGCGGATCGAACAAGACCTGCGCGGCAGCGGCCCCTGGCGCTGTGCCCGGACCGGAACGAGCCAGCAAGGCCTCGATGGAAAATGACGATGCCGGCGCTGTCGGCGCCAGCGGATCGGGATACCACAAGCTGATGGCTGCCGTCGATTCCGGGCAATCCTGCGCCTCATGCTCGCAGCGCCTCGCGATCAGCGCCGACAGCCTGGCGCAAGCGCAAAATTCGTCGGGCAGCGGCGCGGGCAGGTCGTCATCATGCAACAGCAGCCTGACTTCATGCCGGCTCGCGAGCGCGCCGGCATGCAGAAGCAGTGCTGCGCTCTCCAGTGGCAGCAACGCCGCGCCCAGGCGCGCCAGTGACAGCCACAGGACCAATGCGTCGGGATGGGCATGGCCGGCATAGATCACGATATCGCCCGGCTCCACCAGCCACTCGCCCTGCAGCCGCGCGCTGCCGCGTTCAATGCGCGACCATAGCTGGCGGTAGGTGGTGCGGCGATGGCGCGACGACGCGGTGGCGATGCTGTCAGGCAGCCGCAGTGCGTGGCTGCGCAGGATGTCGAAAAAGTTCATGGCTGGAAGCTGGGATGAGGTCCGATTCTACGCATGCATGACCCCGGAAAATCAAAAAGAACCGTTGCGGCTGCTGGCTGGTTGGCCCGTCAGGCGGCATGCCCCTTCAGGCTATACGGCCTGCTGGCCAAGCATCCGCGCCAGCATGCCGCTTGAGTCATGGGCAGAACGGCGCAGCCGGTCATTGACGGCTTCCCATCCGGCGTCGGTCGGCGGTGTCTCCACCACGATCAGGTCGGCAGCAGCCTGGTCCAGCACCCGCAGGTTCGCATACAGCGCATGCGCATAGGCTGCGGGATCAGCTTGCACCCGGATTGACGCAACGGTGCTGGCGGCCACACCGTCGACTGCGGGCAATGGCGAGTAGTGCATCAGCGCGATACGCCGCCGCTGTGCCGCCAGGGCCGCCAGGACTGCGTCAAGCCGCTCGCCCGGCACCAGCGCCAGGGCGGTCGCCGGCGCGTAATGCGCAGCCAGCGTTCCCGATACGCGCGGCGCCGACTGGTCCGGCATCGTGACCGTGCGTCCGAGTACATCGCCAATTTCGCGCGCCGTCAGTTTGCCGGGCCGCAGCAACACCGGGCCATGCGACTGCAGGCGTGACAGGTCGATGATGGTCGACTCGATACCGACCGCGCTCTGGCCGCCTTCGAGGATGCATCCGATCAGTGGATGATGCGCGCCGAATTCATCGCGCACATGCTGCGCGCTGGTCGGACTGACATGCCCGAAGCGATTGGCGGACGGGCCGGCAATGCCGCCCTGCCCTTGCCTGAATGCCTGCAGCAATGCCAGTGCGACCGGATGCGACGGACAGCGCAAGCCGATGGTCGATTGTCCGGCCGACACCGCATCGGGAACGCCGGCGGCGCGCTGCAGTATCAGCGTCAGCGGACCGGGCCAGAATGCCTGGGCCAGGCGTCGTGCTTCGTCCGGAATATCGGTGGCCCAATGTTCGAGTTCGGCCTGCGGCGACAGATGAACGATCAGCGGGTGGTCCGATGGCCGGCCCTTGGCCTCGTAAATGCGGGCAAGCGCCGCCGGGTTGCTGGCGTCGGCGCCGAGGCCATACACAGTCTCGGTCGGGAACGCGACCAGAAGGCCCTGTTCCAGCATGCGGGCTGCGGCGTCGATTGCCGGCAGGTCAAGAGCCTGGGCTGCGGATGCTGCGCTCACGGCATCAAGCGTGAAACCGCTCGGCGGCGATACCGAGCATCACGCAGGCATCGCGGAAATGCTGTTCGGCCTGCGCCAGCGTCGGCGCAACGAAAGTCACGTGGCCCATCTTGCGGCCGCGCCGCGGGTCGTCCTTGCCGTACAGGTGCAAATTGGCGCCGGGTAGTGCCAGCACCTTGTCCCAGCACGGCTCCTGCGGCTGTTCATCGTCGCCGCTGAACCAGATATCGCCCAGGATATTGAGCATGACCGCCGGCGAATGCTGGCGGGTGTCGCCCAGCGGCAGTCCGGCCATTGCCCGCACTTGCTGGGCGAACTGGCTGGTGACGCAGGCATCGATCGTGTAGTGCCCGCTGTTATGCGGACGCGGCGCCATTTCATTGACCACCAGCGACCCGTCCTGCAACACGAAAAATTCGATGCACAGCACGCCGACATAACCGAGTTGCGCAATGATCGACAGCGCCGCTTCCTGCGCGCGCGCCGCACATTCCGGCGTCACGTTCGGGCCTGGCACCGTGGTCTTGAACAGCACGCCGTCGCGATGCACGTTCTCGGCAATCGGATAGACCACGGCCTGGCCGTCGGCGCCGCGCGCGGCAAGCACGGAAATTTCGTAGGCCAGCGGCAGCATCTTTTCAAGCACGCAGGGCACGCCCTTGAGATTGTCGAAGGCGGCGCGCACTTGCGGCCGGCTTGCCACCCGCGCTTGCCCCTTGCCGTCATAGCCCATGCGCACGGTCTTGAGTATGCCGGGGAAGAGTTCGTCGGGCAGGCTGTCGATATCGCTTGCGTCCAGGATCTCCCGATAGGGCGCCGGCAGTACGCCTGGGGCTCCCGCCGCTCCGGCACACTGCGTGAAGAAGCGCTTTTCGACCAGCCGGTCCTGGGCGATCGACACGCACTCCGCCGAAGGCGCAACGACAATGCTTTGGGCCAGGTAGGCCAGGCTTTTGGCCGGCACGTTTTCAAATTCGGTGGTCACTGCCACGCATTGGGCGGCCAGCTCGTCGAGCGCGGCGGTGTCGGTATAGGCCGCGCACAGCAAATGGTCGGCCGCATGGCCGGCCGGACAATCCGGCGATGTTTCGAGCACGGCGACCTTGTAGCCCATTGCCTGTGCGGCATGCGCAAACATGCGGCCAAGCTGGCCGCCACCCATCACGCCCAGCCAGGTGGGCGATGCGGCGCCGGGGCCGAAGCCATTGCGTATGCCGCTCATTCCGGCAGCGTCATCGCGCGCGCGGCGTCGTTCTGCTTGCGGCGGAATGCCAGCAGTTGGGCGGCCAGTGCGTCGTCGGTTGCGGCCAGGATGGCGACGGCGGTCAGCGCCGCATTGGCGGCGCCGGCTTCGCCGATGGCAAAGGTGGCCACCGGAATGCCGCGCGGCATCTGCACGATCGACAGCAGCGAATCTTCGCCGCGCAGGTATTTGGAGGGCACCGGCACGCCCAGCACCGGCACGATGGTCTTGGCGGCCAACATGCCGGGCAAATGGGCAGCGCCGCCGGCGCCGGCGATGATGGCGCGCAGGCCGCGCTCACGCGCCGACTCGGCATAGGCGAACATTTCATCGGGCATGCGGTGCGCCGAAACCACCCGCGCCTCATGGGCAACGCCGAATTCCTTCAGGATTTGCACCGCGTGCTGCATGACGTCCCAGTCCGACGAGGAACCCATCAACACGCCGACGACGACATCCCCCGCTTGCGATCCGTTTGCCATATCAATCCTCAAGTGCCTGGCCGGTCAGGCGCTGCAGCGCCTCACGGTATTTTGCGCCAGTCTTTTCAATCACTTCGGGCGGCAGCGAGGGCGCCGGCGCGGTCTTGTTCCAGCTTGTCACGGTTTCCAGGTAGTCGCGCACAAACTGCTTGTCGAACGACGGCGGCGAAATGCCCGGACGATACGAGTCGGCCGGCCAGAAGCGCGACGAATCGGCAGTCAGCACTTCATCCATCAGGTGCAAGACGCCCTGCTGGTCAAGGCCGAATTCGAACTTGGTGTCGGCGATGATGATGCCGCGCGTGGCGGCATAGCTGGCGGCGCTTTCGTATAGCTTGATGCTGATGTCGCGGATCTGCCGGGCCAGGTCGGCGCCGATGCGCTGCTCCATGTCGGCGAAGCTGATGTTTTCGTCATGCTCGCCGAGCTCGGCCTTGGCCGCTGGCGTGAACAGGGGTGCGGCCAGCTTGTCGGCCTGGCGCAAGCCGGCCGGCAGCGCAATGCCGCATACCGCGCCGTTCTGCTGGTAATCCTTCCAGCCCGATCCGATGATGTAGCCACGCACCACGGCCTCGACCATGATCGGCGTCAGACGCTTGGCCACCACGGCGCGACCACGCACCTGCGCGGCTTCGTCCGGCGCCACCACGCTTTCCGGGGCAACGCCGGTGAGGTGATTGGGCACGATGCCGGCCAGCTTGTCGAACCAGAAGTTCGACATCTGGTTCAGGACCCGGCCCTTGTCCGGTATTGGCTGGTTCATCACGACGTCGAAGGCCGACAGGCGGTCGGTGGTGACGATCAACAGCTTGTCGTCGCCAACAGCATAGTTGTCGCGTACCTTGCCGCGGCCCAGCAGCGGCAGCGAGGTGATCGTGGAGTTGTAGAGGCTGCTCATCGGCTCATCGCAGTGGGATCGTTGGATCGTCGGTTCATCGGAATTTGAAAAGTTTGCCCGCCGCTCTTGCGAGACGGCGGGCGGCTTTGCGGCAGGCCCTGCAGCGCAGGACAGCCAACGCTTACTGGACGATCTGTGCGAGTTCGCCTTTCCTGTAACGCTCGGCCATTTTTTCCAGCGTGATCGGCTTGATGCGGCCGGCCTGTCCTTCACAACCAAATGCCTGGAAGCGCGCCTTGCAGACTTTCATGGCGGCTTCGCGCGCTGGCTTGAGGTAGTCGCGCGGATCGAACTTGCCGGGATTTTCCGCCATGTAGCGGCGGATTGCGCCGGTCATCGCCAGCCGGATATCGGTGTCGATGTTGATCTTGCGCACGCCATGCTTGATGCCTTCCTGGATCTCTTCGACCGGCACGCCATAGGTCTCTTTCATGTCGCCGCCGAATTCCCGGATCTCGGCCAGCAGTTCCTGCGGCACCGACGATGAGCCGTGCATCACCAGGTGGGTGTGG
>NZ_JAUSNH010000169.1 GCF_030645335.1 Lacisediminimonas sp.
CGCTGTCGGTGGAGCCTGCCTTCTTGATACCGGCCGCCAGCGAAACGATTGCGCCATAGCCGATGATCGTGCCAGCCCTTGGGTAATCATTGAAGCGCTTCTGGTAATCGGCCAGGAAGGTATTGTGCGCCGGCGTATTGATGCCGTAATACGGATAACCGGTCACATACCAGCCGGCCGGTGTTTCATCCTTCAGCGGGTCGAGGAATTCAGGCTCGCCCAGGAACAGGTTGAACACGGCCTTGTCCTTGAACAGTCCACGCGTATTGCCTTCGCGCACGAACTTCGCCACGTCAGCCCCGAACAGCGCGCTGAAGATGGCGTCCGGCTTCATGTCCATCAGTGCCTGGGTGGCGGCTGCTGCATCGATCTTGCCCAGCGGGGTTGCCTGCTCGCCGACGAATTCCACATCCGGCTGTGCCGCCTTGAGCAATTTCTTGAAGCTGGCGACGGCGGACTGGCCGAACTCGTAGTTCGGATAAATGACGGCCCAGCGCTTCTTCTTCAGCGCTGCGGCTTCCGGCACCAGCATGGCAGCATGCATGTAGGTCGATGGCCGCAGGCGGAAGGTGTACTTGTGGCCGTTGTCCCAGACGATCTTGTCCGTCAGCGGCTCGGAAGCCAGGAAGAATACTTTTTTCTGGCGCGAGTAATCCGTCAGCGCCAGGCCGATATGCGACAGGAAGCTGCCGGTCAGCACATCCACCTTCTCGCGCGTGACCAGCTCTTCGGCCATGCGCACCGCGTCGCCCGGATTGGCGTTGTCGTCGCGCGTGACGAGCACCACTTTCTTGCCCAGCAGGCCGCCCGACGCATTGATCTGCTCGACGGCCAGCTCCATGCCCTTCTTGTACGGCTCGAGGAATGCAGCCTGCGCCTTGTAGCTGTTGATCTCGCCGATCTTCAGCACCTGCTGCGCTTGTGCGGCCCACGAAAATCCTGCGGCCGCCAGTGCAACGCTTCCCTGCAATAACGATAGACGAAGTCTCATTTCAAGCTCCTGTTGGATCTTCCCTCGCGGGAAGTTGAATCACGAATTGAATCAGCGATCGTTCCGGTACGGCTTTTCTGCTTGTCGCTGTTGGCTTTGCTGGTGCTGCTTGCTGCGCTTGCTGGTTACGCTTGCTGGTTAGGCTTTGCCGGCATCCTGCCCGCCGGCATTCAATCCACTGCGACGAAGACACTGCCGCCGTCGATCTTGATCGGGTACACCTTCAAGGGCTCCTTGACCGGGCCGCCGCAGGCCTCGCCGGTCTCGATGCTGAAGCGCCCGCCGTGCAGCGGACATTCAATGCAATCGCCATCGACATAACCGTCGGTCAGGTAGGCATGCTGGTGAGTGCAGACGTTGCCGGTGGCGAACAGCTTTTCGCCCAACAGGAACAAGGCGATCTCCTCGTCGTTGACGCCGACCGCGAACGGCACGCCGTCGGCCAGCTCGCTCAGTTCGGCCACCTTGTGCCAGCTCATGGCGTCACCCGTGAACTGGCGCAGGACGGAAACAGCAGCGACAACGGATTGCTCGGGCGCATCAGGTTTTTTCCTTTGTTTGATTGGTTTGACCTTGCAGGTCGGCGGCGCGGCGCACCGCGTCCAGGATCATCGGCGGGCGCACCGGCAGGGAAAACAGCGGCTGTTCATGGCCGCTGCGCCCAGGCGCGATGGCGTGTGCCAGGGCATTGACGATGGCCGGCGCAACGGCGATCACGCCACCTTCGCCGATGCCGCGCACGCCCAGCGGATTGGTAGTGGGAATCGAGCTCATGTGGCCGAGCCGGATGCGCGGAATTTCCGGCGCAGTCGCCACCAGGTAATCGGCCAGCGTGCCGGTCTGGAGCTGGCCGTCGCTGTCGTACAGCACCTCGGCCAGCAGCGTGCAGCCGATGCCTTCGGCCACGGCGCCGACCACCTGGCCTTCCACCACGCGCCCATTGAGCACCCGTCCGGCGTCATGCATCACGTAGTAATCCAGCACGCGGGCAAAGCCGGTGCGCGGATCGAGCGCAACGCGGGCGGCGTGGATCGACAAGGCAAACGTCAGCTTGTTCTTGCTGTCGTACACATATTGTTCTTCCAGCGCCGGCTCGCCGGCAAACAGCCGGCCCGCGGGCCCGACCGCCTGCGCCACCTCGGCCAGCGGCACGCTGCCTGGCTGGCCGTCGCTGCGGGCGACGACGCCGCCGGCAATCGTCAGCAGCGCCGGCTCGCAATCGAGCAAGGCGGCGGCATGCTGCAAGACTCTGGCGCGCATGCGGGCGGCAGCGCCGGCCACGGCATTGGCGCCCATCACGGCGCCGCGGCTGCCGAACGCGCCGCGTCCGAAGGCCAGCATGTCGGTGTCACCCAGGTCGACCGTCACATCGTCGATCGATACGCCCAGTATGTCGGCGCAGACGCGGGCATAGGTGGTGAACTGCCCCTGCCCCTGTGAACTCATGCCCGACCAGACCCGCACCGCACCGGTGGGCTCGATCCTGATGCGGGCCGATTCGAAATTGATGAAACCGGTCAGCTCCAGTCCGCAGGCCAGTCCCCAGGCCGCACGCTCGCCGCCTGGCAATTGTTCGACCTCGCGGCTGTAGCCACTTTCTTCCACCGTACGCGCCAGCATCTGCGGATAGTCGCCGCTTTCCAGTTCGCCGTCGGTCGCACCGCCCGGCACCCAGTTCGGATACGGGAAGTCCTGCGGCCGCACGATATTGGCTGCGCGCAGTGCGCCCGGGCTCATTTCCAGATCCTTGGCCACCAGGTCGAGCAGGCTCTCCATCGCGAAACTGGCCTCGGGCTGCCCCGCACCGCGATAGGTTGCCAGCGGTGTCTTGTTGGTGCCCACGCACACCACATCGACGCTGGCGTGTTCAATGCGGTACGGCCCGACGATCATTGCGGCCGCCACTTCAGCGGTGATGATGCCGCTGGTGAAGACATACGCACCGACATCGACCAGCATCTGCGCCTTCAAGGCCAGCAAGCGGCCGGCGCTGTCGTAGCCGAGCGTCAGTTCGGTTTCGATGTCGCGCGAATGCGTGGTGGCCTGCATGTGTTCGAAGCGATCTTCTATCCACTTCACCGGACGGCCCAGCAAGCGACTGGCATGGCTGACCACGATGTCTTCCGGATACGGGCGCGACTTGGAACCAAAGCCGCCGCCGACGTGCTCGGCAATCACCCGCACGGCCGACTCCGGCAGGTCGAGCATGGCCCCCAGGTTCTGGCGCAGGCTGTAGTGGGTCTGGATCGAGGTCCACACGCACAAGGTGTTTTGCAGCGCATCGAATTGCGCCACGCAGCCGCGCGTCTCCAGCGGCAAGGGTACTTGCCGGCCGAAGCGAAAGCGCCGCGTGATGCTGCGCTCGCAGCCGGCGAGCTGGCGGTCCGGGTCGCCACGGCGGCGGTCGAAACGGGCGGCGACGTTGTTTTCCCAATCCGGGTGCAGGCGCGGCGCGCCATCGGCCATCGCCACGCCGGTGGTCGCCAGCGCCGGCAGGGACTCGAAGCGCACGTCGACCAGCGCCGCCAGGTCTTCTGCCACATAGCGGTCGCGCGCCACCAGGAAGGCAATCGGCTCGCCAACGAAACGCACCGTGTCGCCGGCCAGGAACGCCGGCAAGCCGCCGCGGATGTTGGGATTGGCATAGCGCAAGATGAAGTTGCGGCCGGTGAATGGCAGGTCCGCGCCAGTCAGCACCAGCAGCGCACCGGCAGCCAGCGCTGCGCTGCTATCGATACTGCGGATGCGGGCATGCGCCTGCGTGCTGCGGATGAACACGCCATGCAGCATGCCGTCCAGGTGCACGTCGTCGGTAAAGCGCGTGCGCCCCTGCATCAGGCGCGCATCTTCCTTGCGCAGGTCCATCGGCATGGCGTGCGCCTCGCTCATGGCAGCACCTCGCGCACGCAATCATTGAGCAGCACCGCCGCCAGCACCCGCCGATAGTCTGCATCGGCCTGGTTGTCGGTCATCGGTTCCAGTCGCAGCAGTTCCTGCTGGATCAGGGTGTCGAGCGCAGGCAGCGCGCTGCGGCCGGCGCGCATGGCCTGGGACAGCGTCGCGCAAAAATAGGGCGTCGGATTGACGCCGCCCAGCGCCACCCGCAATTGGCCGCCATCGGTGGGCACAAACTGCGCTGCCGCCGCGGCGATCGCAAAGTCGCCATGCCGCCGCGCATATTCGCGAAAAGCGACCCGCGTGCCAGGCGCTGCGACCGGAATCGCCACGGCGGTCAGCACCTCGTCATGCGTCAGGCCAGTGGTCATCATGCCCTCGAAAAAATCGCTTGCTGCAATCTCGCGCTGGCCGCGGCTGCTCACCACCGACATGCGCGCCTGCAAGGCCAGCATCACCAGCGGCAGTTCGGCCGAGGGATCGGCATGCGCCAGGCTGCCGCCGACCGTGCCGCGGCTGCGCGTCTGTATATGACCGATATGCGGCAGCGCCGCCGCCAGCAAGGGGGCATGCCGGCCAATCAGCGGCTGGTCGAACAGGGATTGCTGACGCGTCATGGCGCCGATGTGCAGCCAGTCGCCATCGAGCCGAACGCCATCCAGTCCGGCCACGCGATTGAGGTCGATCAGGTGTTCGAATCCGACCAGCCTCAAATTCATCATCGGCACCAGGCTCTGGCCGCCGGCCAGCAGGCGCGCATCCATGCCATGTGCATCCAGCAGCGCCAGCACGGACTGCATGTCGCGCGGCCGGTGCAGCGCGAAGGGCGCCGGCTTCATTGCGCCCCCTGTTGCTGGCGCAGCGTGGCAATCACCGCCATGGCGGCATCGAC
>NZ_JAUSNH010000176.1 GCF_030645335.1 Lacisediminimonas sp.
GCGGCCACAAGCTCTCGGTGGGCATTTCCGACCCGACCAACACGCATGCGCTGGAACAGATCAAGTTCCAGACCGAAATGAGCGTGGAGCCGGTCATCCTCGAACATCCGGCGCTGGTCCAATTGATCGAGCGGCTTTCCCAGAGCGCCGAACAGAACCTGAAGGACCTGATCGGCGACGATCTCGATGGCATCGAATTTGGCGGCGACGACCTGCCGACGCCGGCCGCCGACGGGCCCGCCAGCGGCGAAATCGACGATGCCCCCGTCGTCAGGTTCCTGCAAAAAATCCTGACTGATGCGATCAACATGGGTGCGTCGGACCTGCATTTCGAACCCTTCGAAAAGTTTTACCGGATTCGCTTCCGGGTCGACGGCATCCTGAAGGAAATCGCCCAGCCGCCGCTGGCGATCAAGGAAAAGCTCGCTTCGCGCATCAAGGTGATTTCCAAGCTCGACATTTCCGAGAAACGGGTGCCGCAGGACGGCCGCATGAAGCTGGCCATCTCCAAGACCAAGTCGATCGATTTTCGCGTCAGCACGCTGCCGACCCTGTTCGGCGAAAAAATCGTCATGCGTATCCTTGACGCGACGCAGGCGCAAATGGGGATCGACGCGCTTGGCTACGACCCCGACCAGAAAGAAATCCTGATGGAGGCGATACAGCGCCCCTACGGCATGGTCCTGGTGACCGGGCCGACCGGTTCCGGCAAGACCGTATCGCTGTACACCTGCCTCAATATCCTGAACAAGCCCGGCATCAACATCTCGACCGCCGAAGATCCGGCCGAGATCAACCTGCCAGGCGTCAACCAGGTCAACGTCAATGACCGCGCCGGCCTGTCGTTTCCGGTCGCGCTGAAAGCCTTCCTGCGGCAGGATCCGGACATCATCATGGTGGGCGAGATTCGCGACCTGGAAACCGCGGACATCGCGATCAAGGCTGCCCAGACCGGCCACATGGTGTTTTCGACACTGCACACCAACGACGCACCGGCCACCATCACGCGGATGATGAACATGGGGGTGGCGCCATTCAACATCGCGTCCGCCATCATACTGATCACCGCGCAGCGGCTGGCGCGACGGCTGTGCCACTGCAAGCAACCGACCTCGATACCCGATGAAGCCTTGCTGTCCGCCGGCTTCCGCGAAGACGACCTCGACGGCAGCTGGACGCCCTACAAGCCGGTGGGCTGCGAGCGCTGCAGCGGCAGCGGCTACAAGGGCCGGGTCGGCATCTACCAGATCATGCCGATTTCCGAGGCGATTGAAACCATCATCCTCGCCCACGGCACTGCACTGCAGATTGAAGAACAAGCCAGGAAAGACGGCGTCAAGACACTGCGCGAAGCAGGCCTGGTCAAGGTCAAGCAAGGCATGACGAGCCTCGAAGAAGTGCTCGGCTGCACCAATGAATAGGGAGAACACGGATGGCTACAGCAGCCCGCGCCGGCCAGACCGCTGACCAGATGTTTTCGTGGGAAGGCAAGGACAAGGCCGGCAAGACCGTGCGCGGTGAATTGCGCGCCAGCGGCTCGGCCGTGGTCAGCGCCACGCTGCGCCGCCAGGGAATACTGGTCACCAAGGTCAAGAAGAAAAGCCTGCGCGGCGGCAAGAAAGTCAGTGACAAGGACATCACCCTGTTCACCCGCCAGTTGGCAACGATGATGAAAGCGGGCGTGCCGCTGCTGCAATCGTTCGACATCGTCTCCAAGGGCAATTCCAACGCCGCCGTCTCCAAGCTGATCCAGGACATCCGCGGCGATGTGGAAACCGGCACCAGCCTGAACCAGGCCTTCCGCAAATACCCGCTGTACTTCGATCCGCTGTTCTGCAACCTGGTCGCTGCCGGCGAGCAGGCCGGTATCCTTGAAGACTTGCTCGACCGCCTGGCCATCTACAAGGAAAAGACCCAGGCGATCAAGGGCAAGATCAAGTCCGCCCTGTTCTATCCGGTGTCGATCATGGGCGTTGCCGTGATCGTTACCGCCGTGATCATGATCTGGGTGGTGCCGGCGTTCAAGCAGGTGTTTGCGAGCTTTGGCGCAGACTTGCCGGCGCCGACGCTGTTCGTGATGACGCTGTCGGACTTCACCGTCAAATACTGGTACCTGATTTTCGGCAGCATGTTCGCCACGCTGTACCTGTTCTTCCAGGCCTGGCGACGCTCGGTTCCCGTGCAAAGGGCGATGGACCGCATCATGCTGAAGCTGCCGATTTTCGGCGACGTGATCCGCAAGGCCACCATTGCCCGCTGGACCCGCACGCTGGCGACCATGTTTGCAGCCGGCGTGCCGCTGGTGGAGTCGCTCGATTCAGTGGGCGGCGCATCGGGCAACAGCGTCTATGTCGACGCCACCAAGCGCATCCAGACCGATGTCGCAACCGGCACCAGCCTGACCACATCGATGCAATCGGCCAACGTCTTCCCCAATATGGTGATCCAGATGGTGTCGATCGGCGAGGAATCCGGCGCACTCGACTCGATGCTGAGCAAGGTGGCCGACTTTTACGAAGGCGAAGTCGATGACGCCGTCGAATCGCTGTCGAGCCTGATGGAACCGATCATCATGGTGATCCTGGGCGTGCTGATCGGCGGGCTGGTGGTGGCGATGTACTTGCCTATCTTCAAGCTGGGTTCGGTGGTTTGATGCAAGGCTGGGTGCTTCCCGGATAGCCGGCTCAACTTTGAGCCGGCAGATCTGCCGCGACGCACCGCCATTGCTGTAGGGCTTACTTCGCCCCCAGGCTGAAGTCCACCCGGCTCTGCGGCAGCTTGTCCTCCCCTGCCTTCACCTGCCGGGGAGCGACGATGTAAATCCGCTCCGATTCCACCGCTGTGGTCTTGACCAGGTAATCCTTCACGTCCAGTGCGCGACGATTGGCAAGCCCGCGCAAATCTTCTTCGTCCACCTTGATGTGGGCCAGCATCAGCGCCTCCATTTCCGCCACCGGCAGCTTCTTCGCCAGCCCGATCAGGTTGCGCGGCTTGCCGGGAATTTTTTCCTGGTCGTAGGCGGCGGCAAGATATTTCGGATACTCATCAGCGGCAATGTTTACCGCGTCCAGGGTCGGCGCGGATTCGCCTTGCCTGAGCAATTCCTTTTGCTTTTGCAGCTTCACCTTGCGCACCAACGCCAACTGCTTCAAGCCTGCGGCATCCTTGACCGGATCGGCACGGCCGGCGATGTCGAGCTTCAGGCTGGGGCGGTCGTTCAGGGCATTGGCCAGCGACTTCAATTTGGCTTCGCCCTTGGCGCCCAATGCGACGCTGCCAGCATCGAATTCCAGGTGACTCCCCTCATCCGCGCCACCGAACAGACCGGCAATCAGGCTGAAGGGGGCAGTGACCACCCGGACCAGCAAGTTGACGATCGCCTTGCCGATAACGCCGGCCATGCTGAACTGCGGATCATCCAGCGAACCGGAGACGGGCAATTCAAGTTCGATGTTGCCATTGCGGTCCTTGAGGAGGGCAACTGCAAACAAGACCGGCAATTTGGTTGCGGTCGGACTGTCGACGCGCTCGCCAAAGGTCAAGCGGTTTAAAACCAGCCGGTTCTCGGCGGTCAGCTTACGGTCTTTTACCTGGTATCTCACATCAAAAGAAAGCTTTCCTTTCTCAATACCGTAGCCCGCATACTTTGCCGCGTAGGGCGTCAGTGGCGACAGTTCAAAGTCCGCGAGCTTGGCTAATACATCCAGCGTCAGCTTGCCCGAAAGCGGGTCGATCTTGCCGGTGATGTCGAGCCGTCCCTGGTTATCCACGCTTCCCTTCAAGGCAATATCCGCCAGTGTGCCGGGCGCCGACGACAGTCCCGCCACTGACCCACTGAGCCCCGTGATTTGTGCGGAATAATTGGGCTGGATGAAGTTGTCGCGGAAGTTCACATTCCCGCCTTGAAGCAGCACTTGCCCAATATTAATCTGCGCAACAGGCCCCGGGCGCTCTGCCACCGCCACCGGCGCCATGGTCGTGCGCTTCTTGCTTGCCTGGACCGGTACCCCGTCCGTAGCCAGCGCGGCAGCACCCTTTCCCGCTGCCTCTTCCTCCCTGGCCACCACATCACTGAGATTGAAGCTGCCGTCCCGATTGATCACCAGGCGCGTATAGAAATCAGTCAGCGCAATTTCGTCGATACCGAGCCGCAATACCGGTTGTGTTGCCGCCTTTACCCGGTGCAGGCGCAGTGAGCGCCATTTCAATAGATCCTCCGAGCTCGCACGGTCGATGGTGGCCAGGTTGTCGATGCCGGCATCGCCCACAAAGCTGGCATTGAATCCACCACCCAGGGCCATACCCAGCTCAAGCGCGCCTTTGGCATTGACGGTGCCGTCGGTGACGGCCAGATGGACCTTGTCCGGGAGCCAGGCTTGCAGCGGAACCAGCGCCAGTCCCCGCAAGTCCAGCTTCAGATTGGCGGCAAGCGGCGCCAGCACCACAGCGCCGCTTGCCCGCAGCAGGCCCGTCTTGCCGAGCCTGGCCTGCAAATCGAGCTTTGCCCTGCTCGACTTACGGGTGGATATATTTTCCGAACGCAACCTGATGGCGTCAGCCGACAGCGTGGAAACCTTGCCATGCGCGGTGGATTGCAGGCGCGCAGAGTAGCTGTCCACAGCCAAATTTTTCACGCTGAATTGCCATGGGATGTTCCCGGCATTTTTTGCACTCGGCGCCGACTTCGAAGCCTTCAAAGCCTTGTCGCCGGCAACAGTCCTGGCTGGCCCGGCCCCGGCCGGACTGGCCGCCAGCTTTGCCAGGTCAACCTGGCCGTTTGCATCGACTGCGGCTTGCAGCGCGCCGTCCCTGGTCGTGAGTTGCTCCAGGCTGAAGCTGCGCTTGGCCAGATCGAGTTCGCCGCCATTGATGGACAAGGTGCCGATCTTCAGGAATTCCGACTTTTGATCGCGCTGGCGCAGACGCAATTGGTCGAGCTTGCCGGTCAGGCCGGACAAGGCTAGCTGCAATTCCCGGCCGGCGTCGATCCGGTAGCGCGTGGACAGGTCCACTGTCCCCTGCGCCAGCTCGACTGGCAACAGGCCGGCGTAATAGGGGCTGTAGCGTTTCAGGTCGAGGCGGCTCAGTTCGGCGCTGCCTTCGGCCGAGAATGGCGCGAGCTTCACTGTGCCGATATGCTTGAATCGTTCGCCTGCATCCGACGCGAACGATGCATCCACCGACAGGGCCTGGCCCGCTGTCGTGGAAAAATTCTTCACATTGAGGTCGAGTTCCTGCACGCGCGCCTTGAATGGCCTGGCCAATGCCTTGTCAACGAAATGCACCAGCCCGCCTGACAGCCTGATCTCGGCCGCCTCCACCGACAAAGCCGGCCCGTCCGCAGGACCGGCAGCCGGCGCCGGCGCGGCCGCCTTGGGCGAGCCGGGCAGCAACGTTGACAGGTTCAGGCTACCGTTTTTTTCGCGTGCGAGATGCAGCTCAGGGCTTTCCAGCGAGACAGTGCGCAGCAGGATCTTGCGCGAGGCCAGGTCAGCCGAAGCGAGATCCACCGACAAGCGCGGAAAGGCCAGCAAAGGCGTCTTGTCCATGGCCAGCAGGGACACGCCATTGAGCGTCGCCGTGCCGGACAGGCCGATCGCCGGCGCCTGCTGCGGCGACTGCTTGAGCGTGAGCGCCAGCCGCGCATCCAGCCTGCCGGAGGCAAGCTCGCCATTGAGTTTGGCGGGCAGGTATTTCAGGTAAGCGGGGATATCCACTTCCTTCAATTCGATCTGCGCAACGGTTTCGCTCGGGACGCCAAACGGCCTGGACTGCACTGTCACACGCAATTGCGCGCCGTTCACATTGGCCGCCATGACGGGTTCAACGCTGGCCTGCGTGTCACCCGGCAAATTGGACACGAAGGGCAAGCTGAAGTCGAGGTCGGCAACTGTATGCCGGGCATTCTGCAACTGGTCATCCAGCACCAGCCGGCCGCCGCGCAGACGGACGTTATTCAGCACAAACCGCGCCGGTGGCGAATCGGACGGCTTCTGCAATTGCGCCAGGATATCGGCAATATTGAGGCTGCCGTCGGGCTTGCGCACCAGGTTGACCTGCGGCCCGGTGACGATCAATTCCTCGATCACCGGGGCGCGTTCCCACAGCGAGCGCGCCTGCAGATTGACAGTCAGTTCCTCGACGCTGGCGAAATCACCCGTTCCTTCACGCTCACCAAGCCTGAAGCCTTGCACGCGCGCGACCAGGCTGATGGGATTGAAATGAATCGCGCGAATCGACACCGGCCGGTGCAA
This sequence comes from Lacisediminimonas sp., assembly GCF_030645335.1. GTDB lineage: Bacteria > Pseudomonadota > Gammaproteobacteria > Burkholderiales > Burkholderiaceae_D > Lacisediminimonas. Next base: position 6,255 of record NZ_JAUSNH010000176.1, read on the forward strand.
GGCGTTTGCCAGGCCGTTTTCAAGAAGCGGCTTGACGACTTGCGGCAGCAAAAGGAAACCGAGAGCCCACAGGACCAGCAGGACGATGACCGACCAAACAAACACCTTCTTGATGACAGGAAAGCGAGAAAGTATTGGCAGCGCCGGAAGCGTCAGAAGTCGCACGTTGTCGTTTATTTTGGTTCTGGCCAGGATGCTCGATCAGCGCTGGCTCGCAGTTCGTAGTTTGCACGATTATCGGCGAGTTGGGCATATTCGGGCGACGTGCCCTCAGCGCAGCAGTCAGCCGCTTGGGCCTTCTGCAATCCGGCGCCAGTAAGACGCATGCGCAGCGCTTGCCGGCGGCCATTGCGCCAGGAACGCCGCTTGCCATGCCGCATTGTCATAATCGATCGGTACGGTATCGATGAACAGGTGCTCCAGCCGCGCACTGTCAACCGACCTTCCGCCCTGGTAGCGGGTGGTGGCAATGCGCGTGAGCAGTCCGCAGCTTTCACCCGCAGAATTGGGCATGCCGGCTGCGCCATTATTGGCCACCAGGCAAGGGCGGCCCTGCCCGTCGACTGTGCCATGCAGCACCGGCAAACAGGTATGGCTACTGGCGAACATGCGCACGCCGGCGCGGTCGAACCAGGCCTGCACTTGCGGCGCATGGGAAGGCGCAGCCAGGCATTCCCGCGCAAAGCCCCATCCGGCCAGCGACTCGGCGTCGCCATGCACGACAGCCACGGCGACGCCGCCGACATCGATGCGCCGCCACATCGGCAATGCCGCCAGCCGCTGTTGCCAATGAGGAAAACCGGCAGCCGTCGCAGCCAGTTGCCTGATGATCGCGTTGGAGCGTTCGACCACCGCATCGTCCACCCAGTCGGGATAGCCGCAGCCGCAACCGGCCTGTTCGCCGCCTGGTAGCGGACCAAGCTCGGTCTCGACATTGCCGCGGAGGGCGTCGAACGCCAGTACCCGTTCATTGATGCGCGCAAACGATGCCGGCGCGACATTGAACCAGTTGAAGTCGCCATTGAAAACCAGATGCTTGCGGCCCGGCTCGGCAGCGAACATGTCCAATACCGACTCGAGCGCCTGCTCGTTGCCGTACAGGCCGCCGACCACGTACAGCGTGTCGGTGCTGGCCGATGCCGCCGCTGCAAACACCTCCGGCGCGTAGCGATAGGAGAGCGGGCAACTGCGTCCGGCACTCATGCGCGCTGCTCCAGCGGCAGGTCGAACCGGCTGAAGCGGGCCATCCAGCGGCCACTGTCGGGCTGCTTGCGATACAGCCATGCCAGGCAGTCGTCGTTCACCTCGCGCTGCGGCAAGTCGAACGCAATGCGGCCGTGCCGCACACCGATCACCCGCCCGGCCAGCGCCGGCAGCAAGCCAGGATCATGCACCACGCTCACCAGCGTCATGCCGTGCTGCGTCGCCAGCGAGGCCAGTAAGCTGGCAATTTCGGCCGCTGCCAGCGGATCAAGCGCAGCCGTCGGCTCATCGGCCAGGACCAGGCGCGGCGCCTGCATCAGCAGGCGCGCGATCGCCGTCTTCTGACGTTCGCCGCCGGATAGCTGGTCCGCGCGCACGCTGGACTTTCCCGGCAAGCCGACCGCCTGCAAGGCTGCTTCTCCGCGGGCAATCTCGGTACCGGGAAACAGGCGCGCCCAGCTGCGCCACGAAGGGTTGCGCGCCAGTGCGCCGAGCAGCACATTTTCCAGCGTGCTCAATCGCTGCACCAGGTGCAGCCCCTGGAAAACCTGGCCGACCTCGGTGCGCAGGCTGCGCAATTCGCGCCCGGCAAGCTGTTTGTCGATGACACGGCCAAGTACTTCCACCCGGCCGTCGGATGCCTGCATGATGCCGGTCATCAGCTTGAGCAAGGTCGACTTGCCGGCGCCATTGGGCCCCACCAGCGCAATGCGTTCTCCCTGCTGCACGCAGAGATCGATACCGTCCAGGATGCGGCGCGCGCCGATGCGCACCGTGACCTGTTGCAGGCGCACGGCCGGCTCGCTCATGACAGCACCCGCCGCACCCGGCGGCTCAAGCCGTCGAACGACCACACCAGCAGCACCACCACCAGCAACACCGTTGCCAGCCGGTCCCACTGGAACAGGGACACCGCCTCCGAAATCAACAGGCCGAGCCCGCCGGCGCCGATCATGCCGAGGATCGTCGAGTCGCGGATATTGAATTCCCACACATACAGATGACTGGAGACCAGTTGCGGCAGCACCGCCGGCCAGATCGCGGTAAAGAATACCTGCGCCGGATCGGCGCCGACCGCGCGCACGGCATCGACGGCGGCCATGTCCAGCGACTCGACCGCCTCGGCGTAGAGCTTGCCGTAGGTGCCCAGCGAGTGGGCTGCAATCGCCAGTATTCCTGCGGTCGGCCCAAGCCCGAAGATGCCCACGAAAATCAGGCCGAACACCAGCGTGTGAATGGAACGGGAGACATCGAGCAGCAATTTGACCGCAAACCGCACAAGCCGCGGCGCATGCAGGTTGCGGGCGCTGAGCACGCCCAGCGGCAGCGCCGCGATGGCGGCGATCAATGAACCCAATGTGCCGATCTTGATCGTGACCCAGGTCGCTTCCAGCAATCCCCACAGATAGGCTTGCTCTACCAATTGCCGGTTCTCCACCCGCAATACGGTGCCGTCGTCACTCTTGTATTCAAGCCGGGCATTGCCGAACCAGGCATCGAGAAAGCTGGGGTGCGCGAATTCAGCAAAGGTCTTTTGCAGGTTCGCCCACGGGTTGCGCCCAAACGACAAGTCGCCGGCCGACTGCAAACTCCACAGGCATGCCAGCACCAGCAAGCCATACACGGCGACCCAGGCCAGGAAGCGCAAGCGCGCGGCAGCAATCGGCATCATCTATCGTGGCCGCAGCTTTCCGGTGGCCAGGCCTGCATCGCGGATCGGCTTGTAAAAGGCGTCGTCCTTGTCGACGAAGCCGGTGTAGTGCGGCGGCAGCAAGGCGGGATTGCGCTTTTGCAGCGGCCCGACCTCACGCAGCGCCGCTTGCACCGCCAGCACGAATTTCCGGTCCTGCATCAGCGGCTTGCTGAGCGCGAACGCGTCGTTGGGCAATGGCGCAGATTGCCAGATCACCACCGAGCGCTCCGCCTTGATCAATCCGGCTTCAATCATCGCATTGCGATTGCGGTTGTAATCGGCGCCGGCGTCGAGCTGCCCGGCCGCGACCTGGGTTTCAATTGCCTGGTGCCGGGTGTACAGCACGCGGCTGAAGTATTTTTCCGGGTCGATTCCCTGCTGGACAAAGTAATGCAGCGGGATCAGGTAGCCCGACGTCGAACCCTTGTCGCCGAATGCAAATGTCCGCCCCTTCAAGTCCGCCATGGTCTTGATGCCGGACTCCGGATGGGTGACGATGATCGAAAAATATTCGGGCTTGCCGTCGTACAGGATGGTGGACACGACTTGCGCGCCGGATTCCTGGTTGGCCAGCACATAGCCCCAGGGCCCCAGGAGCGCCATGTCGGTTTCTCCGTTGGCGAGCGATTTTGCCAGCCCTTCCCAGCTATCGACCGTGCGCAGTTCTACCGGGCGGCCAAGCTTTTGCGCCAGGTATTGCGCCAGCGGACGATAAGTCGCGTCGTTTTTTTCCCGATCCGGCTGGAACAGGCCCACGCCGAACTTGAGTGCAGGCAGCGCAGGCGCAGCCGCCGCGCCAGCCAGCGCCGACATGCCAAGCACCAATGAAACCACTAACTTTTTCAGCATCATCGCTTCCCGTAGAACATGCCGGCTGGCCGGCGCACAGAATAATCCAAGCCGATTTTTGTTGCAGGCAGCGCCGCCAGCCAAGCGAGCCGCCGCCGGTGTCGCAGCGTCACTTCGGCGCCGGCAGGAATTCGATATCGCCATACCAGGCCAGCGCCGACTCACCGGTATTGTCGGTATCGGTGGCCAGTGCCACGGCCACCACGTCGGGCGCATCCTCGCCAAAGGCGGCGCGGAAATCGGCAGCGAGGTCGCGGGTTTCCGTGATCCACGTGCCGGCCTGCGCGGCGCCGCTGCGCACGACGATCATGCGCGCCCGATCGGTATAGGTATTGGCCTGGATCGTGCCGACTGGCTGGCGGTTGTCCCAGACATAATTGAGCGCAGCCGTCGGCAGCTCCTGGCCGTACAGCGCCGCACCGAGCTTGAGCTTGGCGCGGGTGCCAAACGACAGCTTCTCGACCGGATAATCGAACATCACATAAATGCGCGCCGCATAATCGTCCCCGGCCTTTTTTGTCATGTCGGCAGCCACCAGTGGCGCGGCAATCTTCCAGCGCCAGCGCAGCAGCGGCGTGCGCCTGATGTCCACCCGCAGCGCGTGGCTAAGCCCGGACATCGAGGCCCTGGCCTGTGCCATCAGCACGGTGCGCCCAGCATCTTGCGTGACGGTGTAAAGGGTATCGGGCGCATTCGGAGCGGGCCGCAGCGGCAGCCATCCCGTGACCGGTGCGCCTGGCGTCATTTTTGAAAACGCCGGCACTGCAGGCACCACCGGCGCGACCTGTGCAGCAGCCCGGAGGGCGGTGCCCGCCATCGCCATCGACAGCAGCAAGGCGATCACTGTTGAACGAGTCGCTTTCATTCGTGCGTCCCTCCCGCTGCGGCTGACGGTGCGGGCGCAGCAGCGCCGCCGCGGCGCCAGGCGTGATACCGGCCGACCCACTCCAGCAGCCGCTGCGGCGCATGGGCGCGCTTCCATTCGCCGGCAACATACTTGTTGGCCTCCGCCAGCGTCGGATAGGTATGGATGGTGCCCAATATCTTGTTCAGGCCCAGGCCATGCTTCATGGCCAGTACGTATTCGGCCAGCAGGTCGCCGGCATGCTCGCCGACGATGGTCACGCCGAGTATCTTGTCCTTGCCCGGCACGGTCAGCACCTTGATGAATCCCTCGGTCGTTCCATCGGCAATCGCGCGGTCCAGCTCGTGCAAGGCAAAGCGCGTCACTTCAACGCCGACCTGCTGCTCCCTGGCCTCGGTCTCCGACAGGCCGACCCGCGCCACCTCGGGCGAGGTGAACGTGCACCACGGGATTACGCTGTAGTCCACACGGAAACGCCGGAACTGGCCGAATAGCGCATTGACTGCCGCATACCAGGCCTGGTGCGCGGCGGTGTGCGTGAACTGATAGGGGCCAGCCACATCGCCGCAAGCATAAATATTGGGATACAGCGTCTGCAGGAAGCCATCGGTCTGGATGGTCTTGCGTGGGGTGAGCGCAATGCCGAGCTCTTCCAGGCCGTAGCCCTCGGTGCGCGCAACCCGGCCCACGGCGCACAGCAGCAAGTCAAATTCAATCGCGGCTTCGGTGCCATCGGCGTCATTGCGCACAACCAGGCGCTTGTTCTCACCATCGCGCTCGCAACGAATCGCCTCGTGCCCGGTCATCAGCACGATGTCATCGCGCTTCAGGGACTGCGCCACGAGTGAAGAGACATCGGGATCTTCGCGGCCGAGCACGCGCGGCGCTTTTTCGACCTGGGTGACGGCAACGCCAAAGCGGGCAAACGCCTGGGCCAGTTCGCAGCCGATCGGCCCGCCGCCCAGCACCACCATGCGGCGCGGCAATTCGCGCAGCGACCACAGCGTGTCCGACGTCAGGTAGCCGACCTCTTCAATTCCCGGGATCGGCGGCACGAAAGGGCGGGCGCCGGCAGCGATCACGATAGCGCGCGTACTCAGGCGACGCCCGTCTATCTCCACTTCCCAGGGCGACACGATTTTGGCGGTGCCCTGGACCACATCCACGCCCAGCTTGGTATAGCGCTCCACCGAATCATGCGGTTCGATGTCGCCTATCACGCGATGGATGCGCGCCATCACATCGGCAAAATCGAATACAAGATCGGCGCGGGCAATGCCCAGCGACTGCGCATCACGCGCCTGCCGCACGAAGTTGGCCGAACGGATCAATGCCTTGGAAGGCACGCAGCCGAAATTCAGGCAATCGCCGCCCATCTTGTGGCCTTCAACCAGCGTGACTTTCGCCTTCACCACGGCAGCGATATAGGATGTCACCAGGCCCGCCGCGCCCGCGCCGATCACGATCAGGTTGCGGTCGAAGCGCGCCGGCCTGGTCCACTTGCGATAAACCTGGCGCGCCTGTATCGCCTGCAGCAGCTTGCGCGCCAGCAGCGGGAACAGACCAAGCAGGACGAAAGAGCCAATCACGCCCGGCGACAGGATGCCGCGCGCACTGTCGATCTGCGCCAGTTGGGTGCCGGCATTGACGTAGGCCACCGTGCCGGCCAGCATGCCGACCTGGCTGACCCAATAGAAAGTCCAGGTCCGGATCGCGGTCAGGCCCATCAGCAGGTTGATCACGAAAAACGGGAACAGCGGCACCAGCCTGAGCGAAAACAAATAGAACGCGCCGTCGCGCACGATACCGGCGTCAATCGCCTCGAGCTTGCCGCGAAAGCGTTCCCGCACCCACGAGCGCAACAAATGGCGCGAGGTCAGGAACGCCAGCGTCGCACCGATCGACGCCGCAAACGACACGATCAGGGTGCCGGTCACCACGCCAAACAGTGCGCCGCCGGCCAGGGTCAGCACGCTGGCGCCGGGCAGCGACAGTGCCGTTGCAGCGATATAAATCAGCGTGTACAGGGCAATCGCCTGTGCCGGCTGGGTTTCGTAGTAATGCCGGAATGCCTGCTGGCTGCTCTTCAGGTAGGCCAGGTTCAGGTACTGGCCAAGATCGAAGAAAACATAGGCTGCAATTGCCGCCAGCAATAGCAGGAAAACGACTGTCTTCCTGGTTTTCATGAGGCCGCCATGACGTGATCCAAGGGTGGGCTGCCGGCGCGGTTCATGCCGCCAGTGCGCCACCGCAACTGCTGCCCTGCCCTGCCGTGCAGCCGTAGCAGTGGTCGGCAATCGCAATGGGCAAGCCTTCTACCGGTTGCGCCAGCAAATCGCGCAGGTGCGGCCGCGGATGCTGGCCCAGCCTGGCCGGCATGTGCAGCATCTGGTTGAAATCGCAGTCGTACAAATAGCCTTCCCAGTCCACGCTGATCATCGTGCGGCACATCACGCTGTCCAGGTTGACGGCGCGGAAATTGTCTTTCAGCAGCTTCATGTAACTGGCGAATTCGCCTTTTGACACCAGCATGCTGCCAAAGCGCTGGATCGGCATATTGGCCAATACATACAACTGCGTGAATTCGATGCCGAACTGTTCGGCCAGCTCGCGCTTGTAATCCGCCTCCAGTGCCTGCTGGCCTGGCGGCAGGGACGGGCCTTGCGGGTTATAGACCAGGCCCAGCGACAGCGCGCTGCCGGCTTGCCCGTATCCCAGCGCATTCAAGGCCCGCAGCGCCGCGATACTGCGCCCGAAAACACCGCCGCCGCGCTGGCGGTCGACGTTGTCCTGCGAATAGCACGGCAGCGAGGCCACGATTTCCACGCCCTGTCCGGCCAGGAATTGCGCCAGGTCCTCATGGCCGGGCTCGGACAGGATGGTCAGGTTGCAGCGGTCGATCACGCGCACGCCCAAGACGCGGGCCTGGGTCACCAGGTGCCGGAAATGCGGATTCATTTCGGGCGCACCGCCGGTCAGGTCCAGCGTCGTCAGGCGCCAGGTACGCAGCGCCTCGAGCACCAGTTCCACGGTTGGCGCATCCATCGCCTCGGTTCTGGTCGGACCGGCGTTGACATGGCAATGCTGGCAAGTCTGGTTGCATCGATAGCCAAGATTGACTTGCAGCGTATCCAGCGCCTTGCGCCGGATCGGCGGGAAATCGGTCTTGCGCAGCAGGTGCAGGGTTTCATGCATGGGCCAGCTCTCCGTGTGAAAACAGTATTTTCCATTAATCGGAGATTAGAGGGATTCCTTACAGTTGACCGGGAAATAATTTTCCCGGTCAATCCGTGACCCAGCTTGGTGCATTGCCCGAAATGGTGGGCTTGATATGGAACAGGAGCCCGGTTTCTTATGGCGGGACAATCTGGCGCCCAGGGACTCGCGCAAGCAATGCGCTGGACCATTGCGGTTCAGGCGGCCGAGCGCATGCCCTGTACGAAGGGCAAATCGCCTGGGGCGGACTGTGGCGCAGGCATCACGTGCAATGTCCGGGTCGGATAGGCGATCGACACTTGCGCCTGGCGCAGCTCGCGCAGGATCGTCAGGTGCACTGCCTGCTGGATATCCATGTGCTGGTTGAAATCCGGGCTGAGGACGAAATACACGACCTCATACAGCAAGGCGCTGTCGCCGAAACCCTTGAGGTGGGCGCGATCGAAGCGGGCCTCGTCTGGCATCGACTCGATCGCTGCCTTGACCATTGCCGGAATGCGCTCGATCTGCGGCATCGCGGTTTCATGCGCAATGCCAAACTCCAGCACCACCCGGCGTTCCTGCATGCGCTTGTAATTGCGGATCCGGTTCTTGAGCAGCTCGGCGTTGGAAAAGATGATCTGCTCGCCGCCGAGACTGCGCAAGCGCGTGGTCTTCATGCCGATATATTCCACCGTGCCCATGTAACTGTCGACCACGATGAAGTCGCCGATCACGAACGGCTTGTCCAGCGCGATTGATATGGAAGAAAAGACATCCCCCAGGATATTCTGCACCGCCAGCGCCACCGCAATGCCGCCGATGCCAAGGCTGGCCATCAAGGTCGTGACATTAAAGCCCAGGTTGTCCAGCACCACCAGCGTCGCCACCACCCACACCAGCATGCGGCCCGCCAGCCCGACCAGCATCAGGTGCGTGGCGCTGCCCGGATCGGTCTGCCGCTGCCGATCGAATGCACGCTGTACGGCAACTTCGATCAGGCGCGCTCCCCACATTGCACACTGCGTCACCAGTATCAGTATCCAGCCGTAATGCAGTCGCTTGTCCCAGGCACCGGGCAAATCGATGAAGCTCAGTCCGGCCAGCAGCGACACGCCAAACAGGAATGGCGGCCGGGTCGCGTCAAGTATCTGCCCGGGATAATTCAGGAACTGCAAATGGCCTCCGGCGGTCAGCCGGTGCAGTTGGCGCGCCACGAATGCCTTCAGCAGCAATAAAGCCATGAAGACGCATAGCGTGATGGCGCCGGCCAGGGTCGCATCGTAATGTATGTTTTCAAGAAATTTCAAAGACAATTCCTCCCACGGCGTAACGAGCGGTTTGGAGAATTCCCCGTGTACCGCTTGCTGCGGGTGGGGAGCGAAAGACCCATGAAGGTCAGTGGCGCAACGAGGCGCAATGCAGACGAAAAGCGAGATGGGCTACAGAGATGAAATCCCAGGATGGACTACCCGAGCACTATCCGCTGTCGTTGCTGCGGATGTGAAATGCAAACGGCTGGGCGTGGCTCGTGTCCTGCTTGTTGTCACAGCGTTAATCGGTGCCGGCCTTGCGCGGCAAGCGACAATGTCGTGCCATGCAGGAACAGCGGACCGCGAGAGCAATGATGCAGCAAAACATCGATCGGGACAATGTTTTTTGAATTCAATTGACGTCAATTGAATCACCATGTAAGCACTACGGCATCGGCATGCGCGCTCTCAATTGCAAGGCCGCCAATGCCGCATCGATATGTCCCACGCGAGAAAATCGGCAGCCACGGCGCCGCGCACTATCGCATGGCTGCGAGCTACGCTGGCGCAAAGCAATCGTTGGCGCTGCCATCGCGGCTACAATCACCAGTGCTCTGCGCAGTCCCGTCAGCAAGCAGAACACTGCGCGCTGCGCGTCCAGGCTGGTCGTGCATCTGAAAAACCATTCCCGAGGAACAATGAGCACGCAGTCATCGCCTCCGCCGCCCCCTGCCTCCTCCGATCCGAACTGGCACGCATTATCCATCGATGAAGTCGCCGCACTGCTGCGCACCCACACAGACCAGGGACTGAGCGCGGCAGAAGCAGCGCATCGCTTGCAGCAATCGGGGCCCAACACCTTGCCCCAACAGAAACGGCCGGGCCCGCTACGGCGCTTTCTTGCGCAGTTCCACAACATATTGATCTACATCCTGCTGCTTGCCGGCCTGATCACGGCGTTGCTCGGACATGTTGTCGACAGCGCCGTCATCGTCGTCGTGGTGCTGGTCAATGCGGTGATCGGATTCATCCAGGAAGGCAAGGCAGAGGACGCGCTGGCTGCGATCCGCAAGATGTTGTCGTCAAGGGCCACGGTGCTGCGCGATGCGCGCCAGTTCGACATACCGGCCGACGAGCTGGTGGCCGGCGACCTGGTGCTGCTGGCATCCGGCGACAAGGTGCCCGCCGACTTGCGATTGATCCAGGCGCCGGGCCTGCAAATCGACGAAGCCATACTCACCGGCGAATCGCTGACCGCCGACAAGCAAATCGACGCCGTGGCAGCGACATCCGGCCTGGGTGACCGTTTTTCGATGGCCTATTCCGGCACCGTGGTGACCCACGGCCGCGCGCTGGGCTGCGTCGTTGCTACCGGCGCGCGCACAGAGATCGGCCGCATCGGCCGGGTGGTCGGCAACATACAGGAAGTGCCGACGCCCTTGCTGCGCAAAATGGCGACTTTCGGCCAGGTGCTGACCTGGAGCATCGTCGGCGCCGGCATCCTGTTGTTTGCGTTTGGCGTGCTGGTGCATGGCTACCCGGCGCGCGACATGTTCATGGCGGTAGTCGGCCTGGCCGTGGCAGCGATACCGGAAGGTTTGCCGGCAATCGTGACGATTGCGCTGGCCATCGGCGTCAAGCGCATGGCGCGGCGCAATGCAATCGTGCGCAGGCTTCCTGCGGTGGAAGCGCTCGGTTCCGTCACCGTGATCTGCACGGACAAGACCGGCACGCTCACCCGCAATGAAATGACCGCACAACAAGTCCTCACTGCCGACACCAGCTTGCAGGTCACCGGCGCCGGTTATGAACCCAAGGGCGAATTCCTGCGCGATGGTCGCATGGCCGGCCCCGATGAAATTGCCTTGCTCGATCTGGTCTGCCGTGCCGCGTTACTCTGTAACGATGCCAGCCTGCGCGAGGAGGGCGCAAGCTGGCGGGTAACCGGCGACCCGACCGAAATCGCACTGCTGACGCTGGCCGTCAAGGCCGGGCTGGAGCAGGACGACGAGCGCCGTAGCCATCCGCGCGACGATGTCATTCCGTTCGAGTCTGAACACCGGTTCATGGCGACGCTGCATCACGATCACCAGGGCCGCAGCACCACATTCCTGAAAGGCGCACCCGAGCGCGTGCTTGCCTTGTGCAGCACGCAGGCTGTCGCCGGCGGCACGGCCGCACTCGTGTCCGGACAATGGCAGGCGCGGCTGGACCAGACCGCTGCGGCCGGCATGCGCCTGCTCGCCATTGCCATGCGGACCGAATCCGACCATCAGCGCGAACTGCTGTTCGCCGATGTGGAACGCGGCGGCTTCACGCTATTGGCCGTGCTCGGACTAAGCGACCCGCCGCGCGAAGAAGCGATCCGTTCGATCGCCGCGTGCCGCAAGGCCGGCATTCGCGTCAAGATGATCACCGGAGACCATCCTGTCACCGCCACGGCAATCGGCCAGCAGTTGGGGCTGGCCGATGATATCCGCAGCTTGCGCGGCGAAGACCTGGACGCCATGTCCGACAGCGAACTGCGGCAAGCCGCTGTCAGCACGGCGATTTTTGCGCGCGCCAGTCCGGAGCACAAGCTGCGCCTGGTACGCGCACTGCAGGACCAGGGCGAAGTGGTCGCCATGACCGGTGACGGCGTCAACGACTCGCCCGCGCTCAAGAGCGCAGACGTGGGCGTGGCAATGGGCGGCAAGGGCACCGAGGCGGCCAAGGACTCGGCCGAAATCGTGCTGGCTGATGACAACTTTGCGTCCATCGTGGCCGCCGTGGAAGAAGGCCGCACCGTCTATGACAATATCCGCAAGGCCATCATCTTCATCCTGCCCACCAACGGCGGCGAGGCCGGCATGGTCGTGCTGGCGATCCTGCTCGGCATGACGCTGCCGATTACGCCGGTGCAGATATTGTGGGTGAACATGGTCACTGAAATCACCTTGTCGCTGTCAATTGCGTTCGAGAAGCCCGAGGCCAATGTGATGTCGCGCCCGCCGCGCGATCCGCGCGAGCCGCTGCTGTCGGCCTTCCTGCTATGGCGCATCGCCTTCGTGTCCGTGCTGTTGATGGCCGGCTGCACCGGGCTTTTCCTGTGGGAAATCGACCAGGGGGAATCGCTCGAATTCGCGCGGTCTGTCGCCATCAATGCGCTGGTCACGGCGGAGATGCTGTACCTGCTCAATTGCCGGCATCTGCATCAATCCTGGTTCAGCCGCGAAGGTGTCTTTGGCAATCCTTACGTCTTGCTGGCAATCGGCGTGCTGGTTGTGTTGCAGTTGATTTTCACCTACCACCCGCAGATGCAGGCGCTGTTCGGCACCGCCGCCATCGATTGGGCGGCGTGGGGCAGGATCATGCTGTTTGCCATGCTGCTGAGCCTGGTGCTGGAAGCCGAGAAACTGATCATGCGGCGCTGGGCGCTGCGCGCCGTGTCAGCGGCCCGTACGCAGCCGGCATGACCTGGCGCAAACCCGATAGTGCACAAAGCCTTACTGTGCCGGGATGGGCCAACCAGACCATGCAGGCCAGCCATGACCGCCGCCCCGCCCTTTGGCAGCGTGCGCAGTTTTGCCGACCGCGCCGATGCCGGCCGGCAGTTGGCTGCGCAACTGATGCAATACCGCGGCCGGGCGCCGCTGATCCTCGCCATTCCGCGTGGCGCGCTGCCGATCGGGCAGATCCTGGCCGAGCAACTGCACGGCGATCTCGACGTGGTGCTGGTGCACAAGCTCAGCCTGCCCTATAACCCCGAATTTTCAATCGGCGCAATCGACGAGTCGGGGTGGACCTATCTGTCGCCCGGCTACGAAGACTTCGAGCGCGACACAGCACTGGTCCAGGCTAAGGCAGCCCAACTGTCTGCACTCAGGCAGCGGCGCCAGCGTTATTCACCACTGGCGCCGCCGCTCGATCCGCATGGCCGCATCGTGATCGTGGTCGATGACGGCCTGGCCACCGGCGCCACCATGATTGCGGCGCTGCACGCAGTCCGGGCCAAGCAACCGGCACAACTGATCTGCGCCGTGCCGGTCGCAGCAAAGGACAGCCTGGCGCTGGTCGAGCAATTCGCCGACGATGTCGTCTGCCTGCATGCGCCGGCCAATTTCCATGCGGTCAGCCAGTTTTACCTGCGCTTTGGCCAGGTTGAAGATGAACAGGCGGCTGCCATCCTGCAAGACGCTGCGGCCAGCCGGGCACAGAAGGCGCCGCCGATGCCACCGTCGCAATCACCTCCGCCATAGGCATCGAGCCGACGGGCGCCGGCAAGGGCGCACGCGATGTTGCCGCGCCCGCCATGCGCCACGCCAATCGCCGATGGCTAGTGATGCTGGCGCTGTCCGATCGCCTCTTTTTCAAGGAACAGCCGCCAGATCTTGCGCCAGGTTCGCCAGTCGTGGCCGCCTGCAACGGCAAACACCTGCGCCGGCGGCAAGGCGTCCGCCAGCAATCCATTTGCCTGCGCAAATTTGTCGCCCGTGCCATAGCCAAGATAGATGGGCGGCCGCGGTTCGCCGTGCGCCACATGTTGCTGGAGCCATTGCCACAGCCCGCGCACGAAATCATGGCCGGCAGCAGGCCCGGCGTCCCAGCGTGCCACGCCGCCGGCATCTGCAATTTCCGTTGCGATGGACTTCTCGCCGAGATACGGCGCCAGCAACACCAGGCCACTGACGCGTTCATGATGTAGCGCGGCATAGCAAGCAGCGCCGAAGCCGCCGAGCGAAACGCCGACCAGCCAGATCTCGTGGTAGCCCGCTTCAGTTGCCGCCGCCAGCACATCTTCGGTGATGCGCTCGAACAGCATGCGCGTGGCGTAATAGCCAAAATGGGCGTCAATGGCGACAGCGTCGGCCGCCACATGATGCCGCTGCAAGTCGTGGATGAAGCCCTGCCGCTCGAAGTCTTCCGCAAGGTCGCCAATGCCCGGCAGGAACACGATCAGTGCCTTGCTGTCGATGCGGCCCGGATACTCGATCTTCAGCACCGGTTGCGCCGCACTCAGCAAGCGGTCGCTGCCCGGGCGCAGCAAGGACAGCCGCGCACGCAGGCCGCGGTTCAAGCGGCGCAGGCGGTAGGAAAGCGTCGGAATCATTTCAGATGAGCCAAATGAAGGTCACTCCGGGATCTGGACGGTTTGTGCGCATTGCCTGTTGCCTGATATCTGTTGCCTGTGTTTGCGACCTGGCAGCCGGCTACCGTCACACAGCTTGCGCGGCAGAGCAGACAATGTTCACACATCGCCGCCGCTGCATGCGCGCCGCTGGCAAGAGCTTGAGCCCAGTCAAATGCACCCCGACATGATTGATGTCTAGTAAAAAGTCCGCGCTATTCGTACCGGCGCTGCCCGCAGCAACATCGAACCTGCCCCGACCATGCCCGCATCCGAGCCCCGCCCACAGGACCCGCCCAATGCGGCCAGGCAGCGCCTGGCGCACGTCCAGCAGGCGCTGCTCGCTTGCTACGCCTGGAGCATATTTGTCGTATTCATACTGGCATTCTTCATCGTCACGCTGCCGCTCGCACGGCCGCGCATGCCGCGCCGGCTGGCGCGATGGACGACGCGCCTTTTATGTCGGCTGGTCGGGATCCGGATCACCGGCATCGGCCTGGAACAGCTGCCGGCAACGCCGCACATGCTGTTGGTCAACCATGCCAGCTTCCTGGATCCGATCCTGCTGACGGCCTTGCTTCCCGCAGACCCGGGCTACACCTTCACCACACGCCAGGAATTGCGTGCCCAGACTTTGTTATGCCCCTTGTTGAACAGCGTAAGCACGCTGGTGCTTTACCCGTCTGGCGGTCGCTACGGCCTCAATATCGCGCTGATGAAACGCGCCTTGCGCCAGGGCCAGAACCTGGTGGTGTTCCCGGAAGGTCGATTTACCAGCAAGCCCGGCCTGCTGCCCTTCCATTCAGGCGCATTCGTAGTTGCCGCCGCAGCCCAGGTACCGGTCGTGGTGGCCGGCTTGCGCGGCACCCGTCGCGCACTCCCGATGGGACACTGGATGCTGCGCCGTACCCCCCTGTCGCTATGGATCGGACCGACCATCGAGCCCATGTCCGGCGACCCCGATGCGGCGCTCAGGATGCAAGTCGCCGCCCGCGCGGCAATGCTGCCCCTTTGCGCAGAAGGTGAGGCGAGCGATGCCGCCCCCCGCGCAGACCCGGAAGCAAAACCAGCTGCTTGATTGCAAGCTGCGGCCGGCCCGCACAGGAAAGCGTCATGTGCCACAGTGCAAGCCCCAGGTAATCCAGCGCCCGCCGCCGCCAGCGCGCCTGGTGCCGGTATTGCGGCTCGTCGAGATGCGCCACCGCCAGGCGCGCGCGGGTACAGGCGCGGCAGGCCTGGTAGAAATCGAGCAAGCGCGGCGAAATCCGGTCATGCCTCGCCCCTAAATAGCCCTGCAGCAGCGCCCGCGCCGCCGGCGCCGCATGCAGCCGTTCACATTCCAGCGCCAGGAAGCCGGCTTCGTCCGCGCTGTCTTGCACCCGCAGCGCCTGGGAGAAATCGAGCCGGTCAATGATCTGCACCGTATCGGTCAAGTAGACATGCTCGGCGCGCAAATCGCCATGTCCTTCGACAATCCTGCCGTCTGCGACCCGCGCCAGCAGGAGCGGCGCCAGGCGCCTGGCCTGCCGCCGCAACTGTTGGCCCAGTAGCGCCACGGCGACGCGCGACAGGCCGTAGCGCAAGCCGCGCAATTGCCGCACATCCAGCGCCAGCGCCGCCAGCAGGCGCGAGCGCAGCAGCGCAGAAGACACTGGCGCACTGGCGCAATGCAGATGGAATTGCGCAATCGACCGGCCCACGCGGCGCGCCTCGGCCGCACCGAATTGTCCGCTTGCGATCAGGGCTTCCAGGCTGCGATCGTCAGGCAGGCGCTGCATCTTGATCAACCAGTGCCGGGCCTCGCCCGCTGCCTGCCATTGCAACTCACCCGCTGCAGACTGGTAGATCGGCACCACACCAAGATAGACATCCGGTGCAATCGCCTGATTCAGCGCCAGCTCATTCTCGCTCTGCAAGCGCTGCTGCCGGGCATGTGCTGGCCATTCGCGATTGATCTTCTTGAGCTTCCAGGCATGCCGCGCAGTAAGGAACACCCATGAAGCATGGGTTTCCCTGATCCGCGGCAAGTCTCCCGGCGCATCCTGCGCCAGCAGCTTCGCAATCGATCGGACCAGCGGCGGAATGGACATGGTGAGGATGAAAGCTGGCCGGCACAGTGAAAGCCCCTGCAATCCATTCAATCGCAACAGAGCAAGGCTTGCATGATCAAGGTCAAGAGCCGCTGCGGCCCAGGACCGATCATGTTCAGGTACCGGTGCAAAGCGTCTGGCATATGGCCCGGCCGGCTTGCGTGGCGGCGCGCTACGTGCCGGCGATTCCTCACTGGCGCCAGAGTAGCCCGCGACGATTTCGAATGCGGCTTCAATCCTCCTGATCCCACCCACACAGATGTTCACGCCACCGCAGCCACCCCAGCCACGACAAGCACGGCAGCGCATGCCCGCGACAGCCGACCAGCGCGCCGGGCCGGCGCTGTTCGCATTCGGATGCGGCATGGCCTACGGTGAGCGCGTTGCCGCGTGCCTGGGCCTGGACTTGCTGCCCATCGAAGAGCGCGAATTTGCCGACGGCGAACACAAGTCGCGTCCGCTGGCCAGCGTGCGCGGGCGTGACGTCTATGTCGTGCATTCGCTGTACGCCGACTTCGACTACAGCGTCAACGACAAGCTGTGCCGCTTGCTGTTCTTCATTGGTGCACTCAAGGACGCAGCCGCGGCACGGGTGACGGCCGTGATTCCCTACCTGGCCTATGCCCGCAAGGACCAGAAAAGCAAATCGCGCGACCCGGTCACGACCCGCTACGTGGCCGGCTTGCTGGAAGCGGTCGGCACCGACGTCGTGGTGACGATCGACGTCCATAACGTGGCGGCATTCCAGAACGCGTTTCGCCATCGCACCGAGCATCTGTGCGCCGCACCCTTGATCGGGGCAGCACTCGTCCCGCAATTGTCCAGCCGCGACATCACGGTACTGGCGCCCGACACCGGCGCAGTCAAGCGCGCCGATCGCTTCCGGCGCCTGATGTCGGAAGCGGTCGGCCGCCAGGCCGGGGTTGCGTTCATGGAAAAATATCGCAGCGAAGGGCAGCTCGGGGGCGGCCAGCTGGTGGGCGACACCAGCGGCTGCGACGTCATCATCCTCGACGACCTGATCAGCAGCGGCAGCACCATTGCGCGCGCGGCATGCGCCAGCCACGAGGCCGGCGCCGCGCGCATCATCGCAGCCGCCACCCACGGCGTATTCCAGGCGCAAGCCTCGCAGGTGCTCGACCTGCCGCCGATGGATCGCCTGCTGGTGTGCGACACCGTGCCGGTACTGCGGCTGGACCAGGGCACGGTACGCAGCAAGCTCTCGCTGCTGGACTCGACGCCGCTGGTGGCCGAAGCCATCGCCCGCCTGCACGCAGACGGCTCGATCGTGGAGCTGACCGAAATCAATATTGCCGGCTGGCTGGCGATCCGTCAGGAACGCCTGGCCATCCAGGCCGATCATATGGCCCGAAGCATCGACGCACCCGCTACCGGCAGCACCGCCTTGCCCGTGCCGGCAGCAACCCAGGCGAGCGCGCATCCGCAGCAAACCTGATCCAGTACCAACAAGGAGAAAGCCTGATGCCTATCAGTGAATGCTGTATCCGCGATGTGATTTGCTGCAATGCCGAAGCCACGCTGCAAGAGGCCGCAGCACTGATGCGCAAACACCATGTCGGCGACCTGATAGTCATCGACAAGGATCCGGCGCAGCGCATACCGCTGGGCATCCTGACCGACCGCGACATCGTGATTGAAACCGTGGCCACCGGCCTGGATGTCGCCACCTTCACGGCCGGCGATGTGATGAGCGCACCGGTGGTGACTGTCCCGGAAGATGCCGGCTTTGTCGAAGCGCTGCGCGTCATGCGCAACCGCGGCGTACGCCGGCTGCCGGTGACCAATAGCGAAGGTACGCTGGTCGGCCTGGTTTCGGCCGACGACATCCTGCAATTGCTGGCGGAGGAAATGTCGATGCTGGCGCGCACCGCCGCGCAGCAACGCGATCATGAAAAAACCGCGCGCCGCTGAGCAGTCCGGTCGCAGACCAATCGCCGCAAGGCCTCACTCAGGGGACACGTCACCCCGAAATTGACGATACGCAGCCACAAAAAGGAAGGTTTGCCATGCAAAATCTCGCTCGCTTCAATCCGTTCACCGCCCTGCGCGCCAATCCGTTCGGACGGTTCGATGAACTGTTCGAAGGCCTTGAAAACACGCCGATGTTCCGGCCGATCGAGCCTACGCCGCGCATCAAGATGGACGTCGTCGAGACTGAAAACGCCTACACCGTGCATGCCGAAATGCCCGGCGTAAAAAAGGAAGATATCCGCGTTGCAATCGAAGGCAATACCGTTACCATCTCGGCCGAAGTAAAAGACGCCAAGGAGCGCAAGGAAGGCGACCGCGTCGTGCAATCGGAGCGCTACTACGGACGGGAATCGCGCTCATTCTCGCTCGGCCACGAAATCGACGAGGAAAAGGCAGACGCACACTTTGACAATGGCGTGCTGCAACTGACCTTGCCGATGCGTGCCGAATCGAAGTCGCGGCGCACGCTGGAGATCAAGTAAAAAGTTTGCGCCAATGGCTTGCGCCCGGCACGGAGCCGGGCGGATGCAGGACAGGACGCACTGCCGCAATGGATGACGCTAGCCTTGCTTGCGCAATGGTGCTGCGTCAAACGAAGCCTGGTACAGCGCCGCCACCATGTCAGCCTGCGCCACCAGGCCGACCAGCCGCTGGTTGCGATCGAGGATCGGTATCTGGTGCGCGCCGCCGTTGCACATCAACGGAATCAGCTCCGCGATCGGCTGGTCCTCATAGGCGACCACGGGGTCGGCCACCATGATCTGTCCGACCACTTCAGCCTTGTCCGAATGCATGCTAGCGCTGCGTTGCAGGATCGCGCGCAGCCGGTCCCGCAAACCATGCCCCGGCGCCTCGTCAGCGGCCAGCAGCATGTCATGCTGGTTGACCATGCCCTCCAGCCGATGAAAGCGGTTCACCACCGGCAATGCCTGCAATTCATGGTCGCGCAGCAGTGTCCATGCCTCGTGGATCTCGGTGCCGAATTCAACCGTCACCAGATCGCGCGACATGATGTCGCCGCAACTGATCGCGCCAAACTGGCGATGCCAGGCGTGCCGCTCCGTCTTTTGCAGTATCTCTTCCAGGTCGCCGCGACTGATGTCGAGCAAGTCCGTGTGCTCGCGCAGCACCGCGTCGAGATCCTCTGGCGTGATGCCCACGTGCGGGTCCGGGCGATGCGGTGCGACATGCTTGTCGGTCAGGTCGCTGACCGTGTGCGGATAACGCCGCCCGCACAAGCGGTTATAGCCAACTGCCGCCGCAATCAGCACCAGCGAATTGATTGCCACGGGCGCGAGCGCAAAGCCAAAGCCGGCCGTGGCCAAACCCGGCACACCCAGCGCTGTCAGCAGTGCTGCCGCGCCGCCCGGCGGATGCAGGCAACGCAGCCAGAACATGACGGCAATCGCTGCGCCAACGGCGACCATGCCCGCCACCATTGGCTCGTTGAATAGTTGCCCGCATGCGATGCCGACCAGGGCCGAAAGCGTGTTGCCGCCAAATACCGGCCACGGTTGCGCCAGCGGACTGGCCGGCAAGGCAAACAGGATCACGGCAGACGCGCCCAGCGGCGCGACGATGAATGGCAGACCGGCGGTTTCATCGATCAGCAAGCGGCACACCAGCGACGTGATGGCGATGCCGATCAGCGCACCCAGCGCGGAACGCGCTTTCTCGCGGTTGGAAATATCCTGGGCATGGAAAGCAAACTGACGAAACTGCTGGAACAAGCGCTGCATCATGGTACGGGCGGGCCGGAAAGGGCTCTGATTATTGCAGAGTTTTCCAATCCGATGACGACTTCATGTCGCGCCACTGGCCAGTTGCAACATTGAAATCAATTGATTCCAATGTTGCAAACGCTCGATTGCGCTCAGCGCGGGTTCGCATCGGCTGCCACCAGCAATTGCGCATAGCGCGCGCGCTGCTGCACTTCGCCGCCCAGGCGCGCCGCCAGCGCCATGGCTTTTTTCAGGTACAAGCCGATATTGTGTTCATCGGCAAAACCGATCGCGCCGTGAAACTGCACACACTCCTTGGTCACACGCAGTCCGGCCGCGGAAGCCCGTGCCTTGGCCGCCACGGCGGCGCGCGCACGCAAGTCCGGCCGGGTCGCCTTGCAGGCTTCATACACCAGCGCGCGCGCGGCCTGGATATCGACATGACAACTCGCTGCCCGGTGCTGCAGCGCCTGGAACGATCCGATCGGCGTGCCGAACTGCTGGCGCACCTTCATGTATTCAATGGTCTGCTGCAAGGCCTCGTCCATCACGCCCACCAGCGCGGCTGCATAGCTGATCAACAGGCTGTCATGGGCCAGTGCAAATGCAGCGCGCGCAGCAGGGCCCTCCGCAATCGTGACCGCCGCATCCCATGCCGGCTCCGTGATCTCCACATCCGACAGCATGCTGCCATCGACACAGGCGCCCGAGTGCAACGTGACCCCTGCCGCATCGATGGGCACGGCGCGGATGCAAAAACGCTTGCCACTGTCCTTGGCGACCAGCAAGGTGGCGCCGGGGTAGCAGTCCGGCACATTCTTCTGCAGCATCGGCGTCTTGCCGCGCGTGGCCGGGAATACCGGCACCGCCAGCCGCGCGCCGTCCATCAGCGCGGCCAGCATCGCATGGGCGGCACGGGCGGCCGGGCCGGCGCCGCCCGGATTGAGCGCATCGCCAGCACAAGCCGACAGCAAGGCCGCGCCCACCACATTGGCCAGCAAGGGCTCAGGAAGCAACATGCGCGAGGTCCCCTCCGCCAGTGCGGCAACGCAATCCAGTCCCAGCGCCAGGCCGCCATGTTCTTCGGCTACCGCCACCAGCGGCCAGCCCAGGCCGAGTATCTGCTGCCAGGTTCTGCTGTCGAGCTGGCCGGCCTTGTCGCGCATCGCGCGGGCCCGCAGCGGACCGCCCGATCCTTCGGCAAACTCGATCGCGCTGTCGAGGATCATGCGCGCGCTTTCCGTCAGTCCGGCATGGCTCATTCCTTTCTCCTCGCCGGTGCGCCGGCCATTGGCGGCAAGCCGATCACCTTGGCGGCAATCAGGTTGCGCTGTATTTCGTTGGTGCCGCCGTAGATCGTCAGCCGGCGCGACTGCAGGAACATTTCGGAGTAGTCCAGCAAGCCGTCTCCGGAGGGCGCGTGCCATAGCGACGCCGCTTCGCCTGCCACTTGCTGCAGCAGGTCGAGTATCGATTGCACGGTTTCGGTGGCGAGTATCTTCAGGTACGAGCTGTCGGCTGCGCCCCCCTGGTGCTGCGCCTCGGCCAGCGCCAGGTAGGACGCGGTCAGCGTCTCGGCTTCCATTTCCGCCTGCGCCAGCGCTTCGTCGTTGCGCGGGCAAGGCGGCGATGCACGCACCAGCCGCCGCAGGCGCTCCAGCGCCCTTTGCGCCAGCACCGGCGCGCCAATGCGCAAGCGCTCTTCACTCAGCAGCGCGGTCGCCACTGCCCAGCCGCGGTCAATTTCACCCACCACGTTTTCCATCGGCACCCGCACCGCGTCGAGAAACACTTCGCAAAATTCATCATCGCCAGCGATGGTGCGGATCGGACGGCGGCTGATACCGGGCGACTTCAGGTCGATCAGCACGAACGTGATGCCATGCTGGCGGGCCGCGCCGTCCGCGGTGCGCACCAGTGCGAACATCCAGTCGGCGTGATGGCCCCAGGTGGTCCAGATCTTGTGGCCGCTGATGACCAGTTCGTTGCCGTCGATGACGGCCCGGGTGCGCAGGCTGGCCAGGTCGGAACCAGAGCCGGGCTCCGAATAGCCCTGGCACCACACGGCGTCGCCGCAAAGGATTGCCGGCAGGTGCCGCGCCTGCTGTTGCGGCGTACCGCATTTGATCAGGATAGGGCCGATATGATTCAAGCCCTGGCCCGGGATGTCGGGCGAACCGGCGCGCGCCAGCTCTTCCATCAGGATCACTTCCTGCACTGGCGTGGCGGCCATGCCGCCGAACTCGCGCGGCCAGTGCGGCGCGATCCAGCCGCGCTGGTAAAGCTGCCGGTACCAGGGCATGCAATCGCGCGGCAAGGGCCGGAATGTCGTATGCCGCAAGTCCGACGGCACATTGGCGCTCAGCCAGCCGGCCACCTCGGTGCGGAAATTTTCCTCTTCGTCAGTCAGTGTTCTGAGCATGCGATTCTCAATGGTCGGTTGCGGCCTGCTATCTGGTCAATTCCCGCTTGCCAATTTCCTGTATGGATTGGCACCGACCGGGGCCAGCCGCGCTGGCCCGCAATCGCGCCGCACCTTGCTAGCCGGCGCCGCCCTGCGCCACCGCTTTCGACGCTGTCTCGCGCAAGGGCGCCTTGAGCACTTTGCCCAGCGCATTGCGCGGCAAGGCCTCGATAAAAAACACATGCTTGGGTTTCTTGTAGCCGGCGATCCGCTCGCGGCAATGCTCGATCAGCGTTGCCGCGTCGAGCTTGCTGTCCGGACGCAGTTCAATGAATGCCGCCACTGCCTCGCCAAAAATCTCGTCCGGCACGCCGACCACGGCAGCATCGAGCACGGCCGGATGTTCCAGCAGCACTTGCTCGACTTCCTTGGTGTAAATATTGAAGCCGCCGGACAGCACCATATCCTTCTTGCGGTCGACGATGTACATGTAGCCCTCGTCGTCCATGCGGGCCATGTCGCCGGTGCGGATCCAGCCATTGACGATGGTCTTGGCCGTTTCTTCGGGACGGCGGTAATAGCCGCGCATGGTCAGGAAATTGCCGGGTGCGCCGGTTCGCACCAGCAATTCGCCGGGCTCGCCCGCCGGCACACGATTGCCGTCGTCGTCGACGATCTTGACTTCCACCCCGAGCGTGACGCGACCGACCGAGGCCGGATGCGTGAATTGCTCAAGATGGTTCAGGCCGGTCACCGCGCCCACTTCAGTCATTGCGAAAAACGAATGCAGCTCGACCTTTGGCAGCAGGCCGATCAGCGTCTTCTTGAGGTCGACCGGAAAGGCTTCGCCGGTAACGATGATGTGGCGCAGGCTGTCGCAGCGATGCGCCGCTTGCTTCAGGTGCGGCATCAGCATGCGCGCCACCGTCGGCACCATGCCCAGCGCGCTGACCTGGTGCTGCTCGATCAGGGCAATCGCCTGTTCCGGATCAAAGCGCTCCATCACCACCAGCGTGCCGCCCAGGCAGATTGAATTCATCATGCGCGCCATGCCGGTGCGGTGCGCCAACGGCGTCGTCACCAGATAAATGTCGCTGCCACGAATGCCCCAGTCCATCGCATTCAGGTAGGCATGGTTGATGATGAAGTTGGCCATCGTGATGACTGCGCCCTTGGGCCGCCCGGTCGTGCCCGAGGTGTAGATCACCATGCAGTCCTCGCAGTTTTCGAGCGGGATTTCCGGCAGGTCTTCCGGCGCATGGGCGGCCAGCGTCGCGAACGGCACATGGCCAGGGCCTGGCGTGCCGGTCACCACCCAATGCATGTCCTTGAAGGCATCGGCAACCGGCGCCAGTGCGGCCAGGCTGCTGCTGTCGACGCACAGTACGTTGGCTTCGCTGTCGGCAGCGAAATAAGTCAGTTCCTTCGGCGTCAGGCGGGTATTTACCGGCACCAGCACCGCGCCCAGATGAAAGGTGGCGAACATCAACTGGACGAATTCAATCCCGTTGGGCAGGTAGGCCACGACCCGGTCGCCGGCGCGCACGCCCAGGCCGCGCAAGCCGGCGGCGACCCGCAATGCGCTTTCGTGCAGATCGACATAGTTGATCCGGCTGCCGTGGATGATAACGGCGGTCTTGTCGGGAGTGCGGCGCGCGTGGCCGGCAAGCAAAAGTTCAAGTCGCATGGTGGGTCCTGGTCGAATCGGGGGGCGGGGCAATCAATATGCTTGTCCGGCAGCGGTTGCCGGGACGGCGCAGGCGCACACGTCCCGACAGCCGGGAGCGTGGCGCCATGCCGCTTACTCGCCCTTGAACGAAGGCGGTCGCTTTTCCTTGAATGCCGTCAGGCCTTCGTTGCGGTCGTCGCTGAAGTACAGCATGAACGACACGTCGGCTTCCGCCGTCATGCCATCGGCCAGCGACATGTCCATGCCATGGTCGATCACGCTCTTGGTCATCATCACCGGCAGCGGTGCATTGCCGGCAATGGTGCGTGCGATGTCGCGCGCCTTGGTCAGCGCCTCGCCGGCCGGCACGACATGATTGACCAGGCGGTACTCTTTCGCCTCCTCGGGCGTGAAGCGACGACCGGTCCAGATCAGTTCCTTGGTCAGCGAGGGCCCGATCCGGCGCGTCAGCGTTTGCGTGCCGCCGCCGCCTGGCATCATGCCCAGCCGGATTTCCGGCAGGCCGAATTTCGCGTTTGCGCCGGCAATGATGATGTCGCCCACCAGCGCCAGTTCGAGGCCGCCGCCCAGTGCGAACCCTTCCACCGCCGTAATCACCGGCTTGGTGAAGGCGCTGACTTCGCGGAACAGCACATTGACCTTGCGGGTCCGCTTGCGCTTGCGGTAAAAATCGAAGTACTCGTTCGGTGCAATGGTGAACTCGCTGGTGTCGATGCCGGTGCAGAAGGCCTTGTCGTTGCCCTTCAGGATCACCGCACGCACGTCGCGGTCGCTTTCCGCCTCCGACATGGCGGCCATGATTTCCTCTGCCGTGGTGTCGCGCAGCGAATTGAGCTTTTCAGGGCGGTTGATGGTGATTTCCAGCCAGCCCTCAACGCGCTCGGCGATGATGTCCTTGTATTCCATGATGCTCCTTCCTCGATGTCGATGAATGCCTGCGTTTGAAACGTGTGATGACAGCTTCCCCTGCAGCGTGCAGCCGCATGCGGATATTCCCTGCAATGCTTTTTATCGATGGACCTGCGCTATTCGTCCGGACCAGCGCCGATTGCCGCTGCAATTTCGCCATGGATCTGCTTCATGCGCTCCGGATCGGCGCGATCTGCCGCCGACAACCGCAGCTCCAGTCGCACGCTTGCCGGCGCCGCCAGCACGAAGATGCGATCCGCCATTTCCAGTGCATCGTCGATCCGGTGGGTCACGAATACACAGGTCTTGTGGTACTGCCGCACGATCTGCGCAAAGTCGCGCCGCAGCACCTGGGACGTCACGTGGTCAAGCTGGCTGAACGATTCGTCAAGCAATAGCAGCTCCGGGTCCACCGCCAGCGCGCGCGCCAGCGATACCCGTTGCCGCATCCCGCCCGACAGTTCGTGCACGTATTTGTCCTGCGCATCGTGCAGGTTGACGCGACGCAGCCACTCCAGCGCCTTGGGCCGAATCTGGTCCTTGGGGAAATTCAGGATCTGCAGACCCAGCTCGACGTTCTCGACCGTGGTTCGCCAGGGCAGCAGGCGGTCGGTCTGGAAACTGACCGACAGCTTGCCGCGCAAATCCTGGAAATCCTTGGACGGATCTTTTCCCGCCACCCGGACCGCGCCCTCGTCGCAACTGATCGAGCCCATCAGCAGGCCCATGACCGTACTCTTGCCAGCGCCGGTACGGCCCAGCAAGGCGACGATTTCTCCCTGGTGCACTGTCATCGAAAGTCGATCGACCGCAACAAATTCGCCAAAGCGCTTGGAAACCTTGTCCAGTTCAAGCAATGCTGTTTCCGCCATGTCAGCGCACCTTCACATCAGTACGCCATTTCAGCAGGCGGCGCTCGGACACGGCGGCCAGCCACTGGATGACGAGATTCAACACGACCAGCAGGAATGTCCATGCCAGCACCTGGTCGATGCGGAACATGGACTGCGACAGGCTCATGCGCGACCCGATACCGACCGCCGAGGCCACCAGTTCGGCAAAAATCACCATCCGGATCGCATAGCCGATCACGGACTTGGTCGTCAGGAAAATGTAGGGCACGATATGCGGCACGATCAGGTAGCGCATCATCTGCAGGCGGGATGGACGGAAGCTCTCCATCATGTCCACCCAGTCTTTCGGGATCGCCCGCATGCCTTCATACACATTGAGTGCATAAAAGGGCAGCAGGATGACGGTCAGGATGAAGAAGATCCGGGTTTCCGGCTCCTTGAACCAGAACACCGCAACCAGCATCCACGATAGCGCCGGTATGCCGGTATCGATGATCACCAACGCCCGCAAATAATGGCCGAAGCGATCCGATACGCCCATGATCAGGCCGATCGTGACCCCGACAAACATCGAAAACACGATCGCGATCAACAAGCGGCCCAGCGTGATGGCAACGTGCGTCAGGTCGGTGCTCAGCAATTCCTGCAGCGACCTGGCGACGATCACCGGCGAGGGCATTACATAGTCCGGCACGAAGCGGCTGGCCACTTCCATGGCCAGCACCAGCAGCAGGCCCACCACGATCGAGGCCTTGAGGTCGCGCCCGCGTGGCGGCCCGACCGCCGCCTTGCCGGCCGGCGCCACCACGGCCGCGACCGTGGCTTCCGGTACTTTTACGCTCATGACGCGAAGAAGCCGTCGTCGATCGTACGCGGAAGCGCCTTGTTGCGGGCCAGGAATTCCGCTGCGGTGCGCACACTCTTGCGGCCCGCTTCGTCGGACATGGAGATATGCTTGAGCTGCAAGCGGCCCGATGAGATGGATGTGGCCAGCACGTCGGCTGGAATGCCCGACTTGGAACCGCCGATCTTGACCGCCTCGTCGACATTGCCGGTGATGCCGCGTATGCATTCGCGGAACATGTCGTCGATTTTCTTGGCCAGCGAGGGATCCTTGGCCAGCATGTCTTTCTTGACGGCGACGCCAAAGAACGGCAGGTCCAGGCCGGTCTTTTTCTTGTACTCCTCGCCGGCGTTGTACAGCACCCGCATGTCAGGCACGCGCTTCAAGGCGGCGCTGATGTTCGGCTCCCACGACAGGCCCGCTTCGGCGCGATTGGCCATCACCAGCGTGACGGCGGCGGCAGGATTGTCGACGTTCTGGATCTTGGTCTGCGCTTCGATATCGAAGCCCTGCAGTTCCTTGATGATGGCGCGCGTCATGCGGTAAGTACCGGTCGACTGTGGCGCGGCGAAGATCTTGCCCTCCATCTCCTTGATGGTCTTTGGACCATCCTTGGGGGTGAGGATGTTGATCATGTTGCCGGTCGTGATGGCGCACACCAGTTGCATCGGCACACCGGTCAGGTAGCGTGCGGCGAAGGTGTCCCAGCTGCCCATGCAGACGTCGAAATTGCCGGCCACGAAATCGTTGTAGTAGGTGCTGACTGCGGTATAGGAAGTCGGCTTGCCAAGGTCCAGGCCAAACTTCTTGTCGAGCCCCTTTGCCATCACGTATTCGGTGATCAGGATGGTAAAGCCGGGAGTCAGGTTGGCCCATTTCACACTGGCCAAGGGCTGTGCCATTGCCGGGCTGGACATGCTCATCGTCGCACCTGCCACACCAAGGGTCAGGCCGTGCGCAGCTGCAGCTTGCAGGAGCTGCCTCCTTTTAACGTCATGCATCAATGTCTCCTCTGCCCGGTAGGCAATTGTTTGTCTGGGCCTGGACGCGCCGGTACGGCTTGCCGCGTTGGCCGATCATGGACGTAGTTCTTGTGACTACCGATTCATGCTACTCGAATCCCTGTGCGTTCGGATAGAATTGATTCTGGAAATGTGCGTTCCAAAAATGGAACGCAGACGAATTTCCGCAGTGCGTCATAGCGTTCCGGCGGCATCCCGATGCCCATGGAGCAGCAAGGAGCGAGCTTGAACGAGAGACTCGACCTGAACAGCCTGGTGCTGTTCTACGAGGTTGTGAATGCGAAGTCGATCACGCGAGCCTCCGAGCTGCTGCGCATTCCCAAGTCCACCATCAGCCGCAGGCTCACTGTGCTGGAACAGCGACTGGGCGGCGTGCTGCTGCGCAAGGGCTATCGCCGGCTTTCCACCACCGAACTCGGCGCCACGCTGTATGAGCATTGCGCGCGCCTGGTCAGCGAAGTCGACCGCGCCGGCAAGGAAGCCACGGAGATGCAGGAGGAATTGCGCGGCACGCTGCGCATCAGCATTCCGATCGACTTCGGCATCTCGTGGCTGTCGCGGGCGATCGCCGATTTTGCACTGCGGTATCCGGACATTCATCTGGAAGTCGACGTCAATCACCGTTTCGTCACGCCGCGCGACGACCCCTATGACGTCACGATCCACCTCGGACGACTGAAAGAGTCGGGCCTGATCTACCGGCGGCTGGCCACCATTACCCGCGGCGTCTATGCCAACCCGGCCTACCTGGCGGCGCGCGGCGCACCGGAATCGATTGAAGATTTCCAGAAGCACGACTGCATCGTCACCGACCAGCAACGCCAGGATGGTGTGTGGAACATGATCAACCGCGGCAACAACGAGCGCCACCGGCTGGTGTCGGTGGAAGGCAGGATCGTGGTCAACAACATCGGCGTGGCACGCGAACTGGCAGTCAGCGGCATCGGGTTGGCCGTGCTGCCCAACGTAATGTGCAAGAACGACGTCAAGACCAACCGGCTGGTGCGCGTACTGACCAACTGGGAGAGCGCGCCGGTGCAGGCCAGCGCACTGATGCTGAGCCGCAAGGGCATATCCAACAAGGTACGGGCCTTCCTCGACTTCCTGTCGGACCGGCTGTCTGCAGACTCGGCCTGAGCGACCGCGCTTGGCTCCGCAGCTGCGGCCAACAATCGCACGGCCGCATCGGCAATCGAACCGAGGCTGTCATTCCGCGAACTTGCAACCCAACAATCCTTGTTGCGCACTACTGGCCAATTTAAGTTCCGGCCGGCTGCTGCGCACCCGTTGCCCTTGCGAGAAGGAGATCGAAGCACATGAAGGACCGAGGAAATCCCCCGTCAAGATTGCCGGGTTTGGACATGCCAATACCTTTAGGGCGAAGGACGACATCGGCGCTTGCGTCGGTGTTTGCGAAGCCGACCGGATCAAGCCGCCCCACCAGCAAGCCACGGCAGCAGGCTTGCAAGGCATGAAAATACGCTACGCCAACACCAACGATGTACCCACGCTGGCAATCCTGGGCCGCCGCATCCACGCCGAAACCCGCTTCGCGGCCTTTGACTACAGCACCCTCCGGGTCACTGAAAACCTGTACGACATCATTGAGCTGGGCCAGAACGAACGCGGAACGAATTGCCTGCTCATTGCCGAAGATGAGCGCGGCAGCATCGCCGGCGTACTTATCGGCGTCATAGAACGGCACCTTTTTTCCGACTTGCCGGTTGCCAGCGTGATGGTCTATTACGTATTCCCCGAAAAGCGAATGAGCGGCGCGGGCTTCAAGCTGATCAGCGCATTTCGCCGATGGGCGGAGAACCGCTCCGCGTTCGAGATTTGCGTGGGGATCAACAGCGCCACCCAGCTCGAACGCAGTGACCGCCTGCTGACCCGGATCGGGTTTGAGCGTACTGGCGGGAATTACAGCCTGCAAAGCGGGGGCAAGAAGCGGTGTCAGCAGCCGATGTCGCAGGAGGGGTGAGTCCGCCAGATGGCGCCGGCAGAACTGGTGATGATGCTGGTCGAATCAGCAACAGCAGGGAAGACCTGTGGTCGCCGCTGGCCGGCAAGGAGGAGCACTGGACGCTTGACGCCACTATCTCCTAGTGCAAATATAGGACATTAAGGTCTAATATTTGCTCATCAGATACCATGCACTATTCACTAAAAGATCGAATGAAGGCAAGCATTCGCCGCTCACCGAAGCGCGTATTCCTTCGCGCGGACCTTTCTCTCGGCGGACAACCAAGACAGGTCTCCAGAGTACTTCGTGAACTAGAGGCAGAGCACGTTTTGAACCGGGCCGGGCAAGGTGTCTATTTGAGAGCTGCAGAGTCCGCCCCTGTTGAAGAACTTCTCGCGGAAGTTAAAACGCGCCTTGGAAAACGCGTTAATCGCCTCGTCACGCTGGGAAACATCACGATCCAGGTTGGTGTGACTGCGGCAAGCAACCGCAATGCCCAGGCAGAACTGGACGTGTTCAAACTTCGCTTGGCGCAAAAGGTGATCGAAAAAATTGATATCAAAACGATCCGTCGCTGCGGCCTGGAGAACCTGGCGCGCTGGAAGCAGAACGATGTCTGGTGCTCCGCTTACGATGAATGGCGATCGCTTTTGGAGGCTGGTAGCGATGAAGAAATTATCGTTGCCATGACAGGGGAAGACGAAGATTCGAACCGGCTAAGGCAATCTCCGCCGTACGTTGGCTTGCTGGACAGACGACTCGTGGAGCAGTTACGTGAAGCGATCTAACCTTGAACATCTGCTTCGCGCTGCTGGCGACATCGTCAAGGACACGCAGTTTCTCGTGTTGGGTTCTCAGGCGATATTAGGAAAATATCCCGATGCCCCCGACGAGCTATTGTGGTCCATGGAAGTCGATCTCGTTGCGAAGAACAAGCCGGAACTGACCGAGCAGCTTAATAGTATCGGCGAAGACTCGGAGTTCCATCGTTTGTTCGGGTATTACGCCGATCCAATAACCGAGAAAACGGCCATTCTTCCCAGGGGCTGGAAAAGCCGGCTGATCAATGTAAACAGTCCGCAAACTAACGGCGTCACCGGTCTGTGTCTTGATCCGCACGACCTGTTTGTGGCCAAAGTTGCGGCCTACCGTCCCAAAGACATCGATTACGTTCGGGTGATGATCGCCCACGGAATGGTGGGCAAAGATCGCGCGCTTGAGTTGGCTGCAACCGTTTCGAATCCGGAAGACGACTTGAAATTGACCGCCCGAATCATTGAACGGATTACCGGATTGTTTGCCGGCGTCGACCAAACAAAGACCGTCCAGATCAATGAGGTATCAGGCCGGTACACCGGGAAAATAATCAGCACGACCGAGACCGTCGCGCAGCAAGAGATAGAAATGGGTCGGGTGGTATTTCACCAAGCATCGAAAATTGATGCGCGCCCAAGACTCGGAAAGACATACACCATCGAATACAAAGATGGTCGCGGGTACGTCAGTGACAAGGATGTCGACAGAGGGCCTTCGCGATAAGCGCTTAAGGCGCGCAGCGAATGTCAACGCCGGAAAGCCGCGATACCACCACGGCACCGCCACACAAGCGCCGCCACAGCTCCTAATGCAATTGCACCGCCTCCCCGCTGCGGTCAAACGGGATGAAACTGGCATGTTCGCCGCGACGGATTGATTCCACCATGGTCTGGAGCGGCGCTTCGGCGGCTTCGCTGGTCATGGCGCGCGACAGCGGGATGCCGGCGGCAAATACCAGCCGCCAGTCCTTGGCGAATTGCGCGGATTCTTCCAGCAATGCGGCAAACGACGTCACTTCCTCCGGCAATTTGTCGACGCACATCAGCGGTACCAGCACCCCGCCCTGCCCTTGCGCAAATTCCTCGCGCTGCGCTGGCGTGCTGTCCTCCGGCAATTCGGCGCCGGTAAAGACCAGCAGCAGGCGTTGTGGCTCGGCTTGCGACCGGGCCGCGGATAACAAATCGTCAAAGCTAGTGATGTCCATGGATGGGTCAACCTGGTGAAGTATGAGAAGTGGAAGGCGGCGTCGGGTCTGTGCCTGGGCCTGATCCCGGGCCCGACATCGATGCCGGGGCTGATAGTTGCTCCGGTGCTGGCGCACTCGGCTGCTGGTCCGGCCTTGCGCTGCCGGCGACGGAACTGACGAAATCGCGCGGCACGGGACGCACGCGCGCCCGCCTGGCCGACTGCACGGTGCCGATGCTGACAAAACACAAGGGGTGCTCACCGTCGGCCAACTGGAAAAGCTGGCGCAGGTGGCTGGACTTCAAGGCTTTGCCGCTGGTCAGCGCCGAGCCATACCCAAGCGCCGTGGCCATCAATAACATGTTCTGCACTGCGCAACCGGTGGCGATGGTGCGCTCGGCCAGGTCGATGCCGGCGTCGCCGGTGCGCTCGTCCACCACGACCAGCAACAGGAAGGGCGAGCGATATGCCTTTTCTTTTGCTTGCACCACCTGTTCCGGTGTCGCGGCCGGGTCGCGCTGCTGCAGCGCATTGGCGAATGCTTCTGCCAGCAGGTCGCGTTGTGCGGGCGGCACCACGATGAAGCGCCACGGCAGTAGCCGGCCATGGTCCGGCGCGGTGGCCGCCGCTTCGAATATGGCGGCCAGCTCGTCGCCGCCAGGCCCCGGCGCAAGCAGACGCCGGGGCAGGATGGTCTGGCGCCCACGCATCACCGTGCCGAGCAGCTCCGCCAGGTCATGGGCTGGTGTATCGGCGTTGGTGGCCGTGGCATGCGCCGGGCCCTCGTGCTGATCCGGTACCTGGCGCTCTCCCATGAAGCGCTGCCGGGCACTGCTCATCCGCAGGTGCCCAGGTAGCCGCACTGCGTGCAGTAGTCGCAGCCATCCTTGCGGATCACGGCATGGGCGCCGCATTCGCTGCATTTGCGTCCCGCCATCACCGTTTGCGCTTGCGCCTGTACCTCCAGGGCTGCATCGGGCGCAACCTGGCCGGCGCGCTGGCCGGAGCGCTGGGCAATGATGTTCTGCACCGCGTAGGCGATGGCGGCGACTTCGGAGTCGTGCCACAGCGGCGCGCGATTGCCGTCGGCTTTCTGGATCGTGCCCAGCCTGACCGGTCCGCGGTCCCATGCCACCTTGCGCATGTCCGACAATGCGCGGTCGAGGAAGCCGCCGCGCGCTGCCAGCGACAGCAAGCGCATGCTGGAGGTGATCCATTGCTGCGATTCGCCGCTTTGCCCGACCGGCATGAAGAATTCTATGGCGCGCTCCAGCATGCCGCCGCCAGCTGCCGGCACCGGCAGGAACGACACCACGATGTACAAGGTCTTGCGCCCTTCCTGCGTCCAGTAGTCGACTTTTTCGGCGACGGCCGACAATGCACCCTTGGGACGGCTTTCAATCACGCTGCGCATCGGGTCAGGCGCTGCGCCGGCGTCGAGCGCGTCGCCGGCAAGCTCGGCAGCCGATGGACCGGCATCCAGTACCGACCCGAGGATGGCGTTGGGGCGGTAGGTCGCCAGTCCTTTCAACTGCGCGCGCCAGGCTTGCAGGTACAAGTCCTTGAAGTCGTCATAGGCGTAGTCGACCGGGATATTCACGGTCTTGGATATCGCGGTGTCGACGAAGGGCTGCACCGCCTGCATCATGGCGATGTGGGCTTGTGCCGACATGTCGAGTGCGGAGACAAAATAAGCGGGCAGCTGGCTGACGTCGCCACCGAGCTCGCGGTACAGCCGCCAGGCGTGGTCTTCGACTGCATACTCGGCCGTGCTGCCATCGGCCTCGCGTTTCTTGCGCCGGTACATCCACGAAAACGCCGGCTCGATGCCGTTGGAGGCATTGTCGGCGAACGCCAGGCTGACGGTGCCGGTGGGTGCAATCGACAGCAGGTGGCTGTTGCGGATGCCGTGGCTGCGGATCGATTGCTGCAAGTGATCCGGCAAGCGGCTGGCAAAGGTGCCGGGAGCCAGGTAGCAGTCGGCGTCGAACTTTGGAAATGCGCCTTTCTCGATGGCCAGCTCGATCGAGGCGGCATAGGCGGCGTCGCGCATGCAGGTGGCGATGCGCGCTGCCATCTCGCGTCCTTCGGGGGCGTCGTAGCGCAGGCACAGCATGGTCAGCACATTGCCCATGCCGGTAAAGCCCACGCCGATGCGGCGCTTGGCGGCCGATTCTGCCCGCTGTTGCGGCAGCGGCCAGAACGTCAGGTCCAGTACATTGTCGAGCGCGCGCACCTGGATCGCGACACAGGCGGCAAAGGCGTCGAAGTCGAATGCCGGTGCGCCGCCAAAGCCGAACGGCTGCCGCACAAAGCGCGGCAGGATGACGGGGCCCAGGTCGCAGCAGCCATAGGGCGGCAAGGGTTGCTCGCCACGCGGGTTGGTGGCGGCAATCGACTCGCAATAGCGCAGGTTGTTGTCCTGGTTGATGGGGTCGAGGAACAGGATGCCCGGTTCGGCGAAGTCATAGGCAGACCGCATCACCGCGTCCCACAGCTCGCGCGCCGGGATCGACTGGTAGACCCACATGCCGTCAGCGCGCTGGAGCGCACCCTTGTCGATCAAGGTCGCGCCGGGACGGGCGCGGTGCACCAGTTCCCAAGGTGCGTCGGCAAGCAGCGCATGCATGAATGTGTCGGGAACACCGACCGAGACGTTGAAGTTGTTCCAGCGCCCCGGCGTGCGCTTGGCGGTGATGAATTCGAATACGTCCGGATGGTCTATCCGCAACACGCCCATTTGCGCGCCGCGCCGGGCGCCGGCGCTTTCCACGGTCGAGCAGGACTGGTCGAACACATTGATGTAGCTGCACGGCCCGGACGCCATGGACGCCGTGCCCTTGACCTCGGCGCCGCGCGGGCGGATGCGCGAAAAGTCATAGCCGACGCCGCCGCCGCGGCGCATGGTTTCAGCCGCTTCGCGCAGCGCTTCGTAAATGCCGGGATAGCCTTCGTCGTCGACACCCTGGATGCAGTCGCCCACCGGTTGCACGAAGCAATTGATCAGCGTGGCCTGGATGGCGGTGCCGGCCGCGCTCATGATGCGCCCGGCGCCAATTGCACCGGCATAAAGGTTTTTCAGGAACACTGCTTCGTAATGGTCGCGCTGCGGTTCTGCCTCCACCGACGCCAGCGCACGCGCCACGCGGGCATACAGGTCTTGCAGTCCGGTCTCGCCGGGCTTCAGGTATTTTTCGCGCAGCACGTCTTCGCTGATCGGCTGCGCCGACGAGGCTTGCAGCGGCGGGGCCGAGGCTTCGCGCTTCATGGCCGGCACCCTTTGTCGGGGCGGGTTGGTGCAAGTGCTGCCGTCGTCGCCGGCTCAGTCCAAAGCAGGTGTGCCATCGTTTTCAATATAAAGTTGATAAGGGCCGGTGCCGCTATTGGTCGCGGTCGATGCGGGCACGAAGTTTCCTGATTGTGCATCGAAGACGTGTACCTCGCCATCCTCAATTACATAATGCCAGCCATGCAAGGTCAGCTTGCCGGCAGTCACTTCGCGGCGCACCATCGGGTAGCCCATCAGGCGCTCGAGTTGCAGCACCACAGCACGCTCTTCAGTGCGGCGCAAGGCTTCTCGGCCAGGCTGCACCGGCAACAGCGCTTCGTTGGCCAGTTGCAACCAGTTGCGCAGGGCGACCGCTTCTTCGGGTACGCCTTCATAGGCGGCGCGGATCGCGCCGCAGTGGCTATGCCCGCAGACGATGATGCGCTCCACCTTCAGGCTCAGGACGGCAAATTCAATGGCGGCAGTGGTGCCGTGCAAGCCGCCCCATTGCCGGGTGTCATGCACCAGGCCATCGCCATGAACATGGCCATGGTCGCCGCCACACTGCGCGCCGTCAAGATTGTGCGGATCGCGGATGATGCCGTCGTAAGGGGGAATGAACGCGCCGACATTGCGTACGATGAACAAATCGCCCGGGCCGGCGCCAGTGAGCAGGTAAGGCACCAGCCGCGAATCCGAGCAGCCGATGAACAGGGTCTTGGGATGCTGGCCTTCGGCAACCAGCTGCTGGAACTGCTCCCGGTGCAAGGGAAAGTAATCAGAGCGGAAACGGCGCAAGCGCAACAGCAGCTCGTCGCCGTCTCCGGCCTGCCCGGTCATTGGACCAGGGGCGAATCGGCCCCCTCCAGCTCCACGCCCGTGATGCTGGCCTGGCCAACCAGCAAACGCATGTACTGATGCAAGGCGCGCGAGCGCGAATGCAGCGCCAGGTGCGCGCCGACACGATCCTGCACCTGCTCGAATGGGGCTTGCTTGCCCAGGCACTTGTCGAGCACATCGATGATATGGAAGCCGAAACGGCTGTGCATCAGGCGCGGGTGCAGGCCCAGCCCAAGCGCCGCGCCATTGGCCTGGAACAGCGCCGTGGCCAGCTCCGGCGCCAGGTCGTCCGGCGACAGCCAGCCCAGGTCGCCGCCTTGTGCGCCGCTCGGACAGTTCGACAATTCCGCCGCCAGTGCGGCAAAGCGGGTGGCGGCAACGCCCTTGTGGGACAGGTCGGACAGGGTTTTTTCAGCGCGCTGCGACAAGGCCTGGACATTGACGCCGGGCGTCACGGCAAAAAGGATGTGCCGCACATGCATGGCCTGGCCATTGACGAAGCGGGCCTTGTTGGCCTCGTAATACCGCAAGCATTCTTCTGGCCCGGGCGACGGCGTCGTTACTGCCTGGTCGACCATCGATTCGACCAGTTGGCGCTGTGCGTCATCCAGCCAGCGCGTGCCGGTTTCGGCCAGCACGCCGGTCCTGACCGCTTCCTGCCGCAGCAATTCCGCGTAGGCCAGTTCGCGCAGCGCATCGGGGCCGGGGCGGGCGCCTGGTGCATGCAAGGCAATGCCGTTGACACTGGCAATCGGCTGCTCGGCGCCGGCGAGCGTGGCCGTGGCGGTGGCCGTAGCCGGTGCGCTCACTGCCGCCGTGGCGGCGGGCACGACCCTTGTGGCCGTGGTGAAGGTCGGGCCCGTTGCGGCCGCCGGCGTCGTTGCAGCCGCAGCGGCATTGGCACTGCAAGCGCAGCCACCGCCGCTCTTGCCGCCACCGCAGCCGCTGTTCAGGATGTCCTGTTTCATGATTGTCGGCCTCGCGCTTCAGACGGCACGACCGCGGGACTCGCCGGCTGCTGCATGGAGCGCGGCGTTCCTTGCTGGTGGCCGGCTGGAACTTGGGCGCGCATGCCGAGCTTGCGGCTGCGCACCAGTTGGTACGGTCGCACCACATAGGCCAGCGTGCCAAAGCCGCTCCAGACATGCACCAGCCGGGTGAATGGAAACACCAGGAACAGCGTCATGCCAAGGAACATGTGCAGCTTGAATATCAGGCCGGCGCCGGCCAGCATTTCCACCGCCCCGCTGCGGAAGGTGACGATGCGCTGCGCCCACTCGGCCAGCCGCATCATCATGCTGCCATCCAGATGCTGGGCCGACAGCGGGATGGTGGCCAGACCGAGTGCAAGCTGCAGCCACAACAGCACCAGCAGCATGATGTCGCTGGGACGGGAGTTGATGCGGATGCGCGGATCGGTCAGCCGCCGGTGCAGCAGCATGGACACGCCTATGAAGCCGAGTACGCCAAATATCCCGCCGGACACCATCGCCACCACTTGCTTCTGGCCGGCGGTAATGATGGACTCGTACAGGAAATGCGGCATCAGCATGCCCACGGTGTGCCCGAAGAACAGGAACAGCACGCCGATGTGGAACAGGTTGCTGCCCCAGCGCAACTGGCCGGCGCGCAGCATTTGCGACGAATCGCTCTTCCAGCTGTACTGGTCGCGATCAAATCGCAACAGGCTGCCCAGCAGGAAGACGGAGAGGCAGATATACGGGTAGAGCCCGAACAGGAAGTGGTCGAGAGCGCTCATGCTGTCACTCCTTTGGCGGTCGGATTTTTGCGGACGATATGGATCGGTTGCGGATCGCCCGGACGGGCCTGGCCGCGGGTGCTGCAACCGTCGAAAGCGACCGGCTCGGCCCATGCCTCATCCATCGGCTCGTCGGCTTGTATCGGCACGGCCTGCACTTTTTCGCCGGCCAGCTCCAGCACCGCTGCGATCACTGCCGCATAGGCGCTGCCCCGTTGCAGCAGGGCGCTGAAGATGGCCGACAGGATGTGCGACATCTCGCCCAGGAAGGCACGCGCGATGCGATCCGGCTGGGTGGAGGCAAATTCCAGCACCACGCAAAGATGGTCGGGCAATTCTTCCGGCGCCAGCAGCAGGCCTGCCTTTTCATAGGTCTGCACCAGGTCGACCATGGCCGGGCCACGGTCGCGCGAGTCGCCGTGCACATGCTCGAACATGTGCAGCGAGGTAGCCCGGCCGCGGTCGAACGTCTCGACATAGCGTGCTTCGACTTCCAGCGGATCGAGCCGCAGCAGCTCGGCGGCCAGCGCGTGCAATTCAGTGCGCCGCGCTGCCGGCACCAGCGCTTCGGCATCGATTACGTCCAGCAACTGCGCCAGCTGGCTGCGCAGTGCCTGGTCCGGATAGGACAGCAGCAGCGCCAGTGCACGCAGCGAATAAGGATGATGTTTCATGCTTGCGCTCCTGTTGCTCAAAGCATCGATTGGATGGGAATGGTGCGGCGCTTTTCGCCGCCGAACAGGCTGGTCTCGGTACTGCCTTCAGAGCAGCCATTGCCGAACGAGAAGCCGCAGCCGCCGCGCAAGTCGAAGGCGTTTTCGGCGTACTCGCGATGCGAGGTCGGGATCACGAAGCGATCTTCATAATTGGCAATCGCCATGATCTGGTACATCTCCTCGACCTGGGCCACCGTAATGCCGGCCTGTTGCAGCACCTCCAGGTTCTGTATCTGGTCGACATGCTTGCCACGCTGGTAGGCGCGCATGGCCAGCATTCGCTCCAGCGCGCGCACCACCGGCGCCGGGTCGCCTGCGGTCAGCAGGTTGGCCAGGTACTGGACGGGGATGCGCATCTGCGCAATGTCAGGCAGCTCGCCGTTGATGCCGATGTGGCCGGCATTGGCGGCCGACGTGATGGGCGACAGCGGCGGCACGTACCACACCATCGGCAGCGTGCGGTATTCCGGATGCAGCGGCAAGGCCACTTTCCATTCCACCGCCATCTTGTACACCGGGCTGTTGCGCGCACCGTCCATCCAAGCGTCGGGAATGCCGTCGGCGCGGGCTTGGGCAATCACTTTCGGATCGTTCGG
>NZ_JAUSNH010000179.1 GCF_030645335.1 Lacisediminimonas sp.
TTTGCGCTGGGCAACCTGTTCCGGCGTCGCGGCGAGACCGAACGGGCGATCCGGGTCCATCAAAACCTGCTGGCGCGCCCCGATTTGCCGCCCGAGCTGCAGATCCAGGCCCGCTATGAGCTGGGGCAGGATTACCTGAAAGCCGGCCTGCTCGATCGCGCCGAGGAAACCTTCAACCTGCTGGTCGATACGCAATACAGCGCCCAGGCCCGGCGCGCACTGCTGGAAATTTATCAGCGCGAGAAGGACTGGTCGCGCGCCATCGAGGCGGCACGGGCATTGCAGGACTCGGGTGCCGGAACCCGCCAACGCGAGATTGCGCAGTTTTTCTGCGAGCTGGCGCAAGACGAACTGGTGCGCACCAACCCGGAAGGGGCCTTGGTCCAGCTGGAGCACGCGCTGGCCTCCGACCGTACCAACGTACGCGCAACGATGCTGATCGGCGACGCCTATCTGGCGCAGGGCGATATCGAAGCCGCGCTGGCGGCCTGGCGCCGGGTCGAGCAGCAAAGCGTGCCGCATGTCGCGCTGGTCGCGCAGCGCCTGATGGATGGCTACAAGGCGGTCGGCCGGCCGCAGGAGGGCGTCAACCTGTTGAAGTCCTATCTCGCTGAAGCATCTTCGGTCGACCTGGTGGAAGTCGTGCTCAAGGCCGTTACCGAACTTGACGGCATCGAGGCCGGCTATGCCTTGATCAGCGAGGAGCTGCGCCGCACGCCGACCTTGCTGGCGCTGGACAAGTTCCTCGCCGCGCGGCAGCGCTACGCGCAGCAGGAAGTGCGCGAAGAATTGGCATTGGTGGGCAACCTGGTCCACAACTATGCGCAGAAGCTGGCGCGCTATCAATGCACGCATTGTGGATTCAAGGCGCGCCAGTTCTATTGGCAGTGTCCTGGTTGCAGCCGGTGGGAAACCTATCCGCCGCGACGCACCGAAGAACTGACGATCATGAGTTGATGGACCCAAGGCTCAACATTCTGGAAAATCCATGCGAATAACAATTATCGGCACCGGCTACGTTGGCCTGGTTACAGGCGCCTGCCTGGCAGAGCTGGGCAATGACGTTTTTTGCCTGGACCTGGACCAAAAGAAAATCGATGTGCTCAACAGCGGCGGCATTCCGATCCATGAGCCTGGCCTGGCCGAGGTGGTTGCCCGCAATCGCAGTTATGGACGGCTCAAGTTCTCGACCGACATCGAGGCCGCGGTCGCGCATGGCGACGTGCAGTTCATCGCGGTGGGCACGCCGCCTGACGAAGACGGATCCGCCGACCTGCAATACGTGATCGCCGCCGCCCGCAATATCGGCCGCTACATGACGGATTTCAAGGTCGTTGTCGACAAGTCGACCGTGCCGGTGGGTACTGCCGACCGGGTGCGCGCGGCGATCCGCGAGGAACTCGGCAAGCGCACTGAAAAACTGGAGTTTTCCGTGGTGTCGAATCCGGAATTCCTGAAAGAGGGGGCGGCCGTCGACGATTTCATGCGCCCGGACCGGATCGTGATCGGTTGCGATGAAAGCGACGGCGGCGAGCAGGCCCGTCGCGTGATGCGCAAGCTGTATGCACCGTTCAACCGCAATCACGAGCGAACCATCTGGATGGACGTACGCTCCGCCGAGTTCACCAAATATGCGGCAAATGCGATGCTAGCCACCCGCATCTCATTCATGAATGAGATGGCCAATCTTGCCGACCGGGTTGGCGCTGACATCGAAGCCGTGCGCCAGGGCATCGGGTCAGACCCGCGGATTGGCTTTAGCTTCCTGTATGCCGGCTGCGGCTATGGCGGATCCTGCTTTCCGAAGGATGTACAGGCCCTGGAGCGCACGGCCCGCGAATACGACCAGGACTTGCTGATCCTGCGCGCGGTCGAGCAGGTCAACAACCATCAGAAATTCATCCTTGGCCGCAAGCTGGTCGAACGCTTCGGCGACGATTTGGGTGGCCGTCATTTTGCGATCTGGGGCCTGGCATTCAAGCCCAACACAGACGACATGCGGGAAGCGCCGTCGCGCGTGCTGATCCAGGAACTGGTGTCGCGCGGCGCGACCGTCGCCGTGTACGACCCGGTTGCGATGGAAGAGGCCCGGCGCGTGCTCGACATCGATTTCGCCGGACGGCCGGCCGAGCTGTCCCGCGTGCACTTTTGCGAGTCCAGCAACGACGCCTTGCAAGACGCCGATGCGCTGATCATCGTCACCGAATGGAAGGCATTCCGCAGCCCGGATTTCGACTTGATCAAGCGGCGCCTCAAGACGCCGGTCATTTTCGATGGCCGCAACCTGTTCGAGCCTGACGTGATGTCCGACAGCGGTATCGAGTATCACGGTATCGGTCGCTCCGCAGCCACCACCAGCGCATGACTTCCTTCAACGCCGCCGCCACCGCTGCCGCCCGTATCCTGGTGGTTGGCGATGTGATGCTGGACCGTTACTGGTTTGGCGAAGTCACCCGCATATCGCCAGAGGCACCGGTGCCTGTGGTGCGTGTACAGCGGCGTGAAGAGCGGCTTGGCGGCGCGGCCAATGTCGCCCGCAACGCCGTGGCGCTCGGCGCGCGCACCGGCCTGCTCGGCGTCGTTGGCCAGGACGAGGCGGGCGACGCCGTGGAAGCGATGGTGCAGGAAGCCGGCATCCGTTCCTGCCTGAACCGCGATGCGGCAATCTCGACCATCATCAAGCTGCGCGTGATCGGCAGGCAGCAGCAATTGCTGCGCATCGATTTCGAGGAACCGCCCACCGAGATCGTGCTGCGCGACAAGCTCACGCA
Organism: Lacisediminimonas sp.; assembly: GCF_030645335.1. Lineage (GTDB taxonomy): Bacteria > Pseudomonadota > Gammaproteobacteria > Burkholderiales > Burkholderiaceae_D > Lacisediminimonas. The sequence goes on from NZ_JAUSNH010000179.1 coordinate 2,772, forward strand.
GTTCAATGCGTTGCTGCCGGACTTCGACATCATCGTATTGTCCGACTATGCCAAGGGCAGCCTGGTGAATGTCGCCGACATGATTGCCGCGGCAAATCGCGCCGGCAAGCGGGTGCTGGTCGACCCCAAGGGCGACGATTTTTCCCGTTACAGCGGGGCACAGGTCCTGACGCCCAACAAATCCGAATTGCGTCAGGTCGTCGGCAACTGGAGCAGCGAAGCCGACCTGACCCGGCGCGCTCAGGCGCTGCGCAGCCAATTGCAGCTCGATGCGCTACTGCTGACCCGTTCCGAGGAAGGCATGTCGCTGTACACAGCCGATTCGGTCGAGCACTTTCCCGGAATGACGCGCGAAGTGTTCGATGTATCAGGCGCCGGCGACACCGTGATCGCCACGCTGGCGACCATGTTAGGCGCCGGCATGTCGCTACGCGACGCAGCACAGGCCGCTAATCGAGCAGGCGGTATCGTGGTGGGCAAATTGGGTACCGCGACCGTCGTCCTCGACGAACTTTTCCCGCCAGGCGCCTGACGGCGTCAACCGCGTTCCTGCTCGGGCGTTGCTCTTCTCATCGCGCTGCCGCCGGCGGCGCAAGCACGGTTGCGGAGAGTTCGATGATCAAACAATTGATACAAGTTACTGTTTTGGCGATCAGCATGGCAGGGCCGGCTTATGCCCAGGTGGATGCAAATCGCGGGGATCAAGCGGCACTGGATGGCGTCAAATGGATCGGTCCGACGATCTCTGGCGCGATACTTGAAGAACGCAAACGGCGCGGCTTGTTCAAGGACTGGCCCGATTTCGAGCGGCGGGTAAAAGGCATCGACGAACGCCGCGCACTGGCCTTGTCGGAGGCTGGCCTGACCATAGACGGCCGAGGCCGGCCGGATACGCTTCGTGGCGAGAAACGCCCAAGTCGCTGACACGGGTTGGCGCCTGCTTTGCACATCGCAGTCGATCAGCGATTAGAATGGCAATCCTCCAAGCGCTCATCGACCGGGCCTGCGCCCGCGAACCATCATGCCAAGCAAATCCTACAAGACCATTGAAGAAACCATCGGCAATACGCCGCTGGTCCAGTTGCTGCGTATTCCCGGCGAACAAGCCGCTGCCCGCAACAACATCATCCTCGGCAAGATGGAGGGCAATAATCCGGCCGGCTCGGTCAAGGATCGGCCAGCACTGGCGATGGTGAAAGGCGCGGAAGAACGCGGCGAGATCAAGCCCGGCGATACGCTGATCGAAGCCACCAGCGGCAACACCGGCATTGCACTGGCGATGGCGGCGTCGATGCGCGGCTACAAGATGGTGTTGCTGATGCCCGAGAACCTTTCACTGGAGCGGCGCCAGAGCATGGCAGCCTACGGCGCACAGATCATCCTGACGCCCAAAACCGGCGGCATGGAATTCGCGCGCGACCTGGCCGAGAAAATGCAGAAAGAAGGCAAGGGAATCATCCTCGACCAGTTCGCCAATCCCGACAATCCGCGTTCGCATTACGAGTCGACCGGTCCGGAAATCTGGCATGACACCGAAGGTCGGGTCACCCATTTCGTCAGCGCGATGGGCACCACCGGCACCATCATGGGCGTGTCGCATTACCTGAAGGAGCAGAACCCGGCGATCTGCGTGGTTGGCGCGCAACCGGATGAAGGCTCGCAAATTCCGGGTATCCGGAAATGGCCGGAAGCCTACTTGCCGAAGATTTTTGACCGATCCAGGGTGGATCGGGTGGAAAACGTCAGCCAGGCTGCCGCCGAACAAATGGCGCGGCGCATGGCGATCGAGGAAGGAATTTTTTGTGGCATATCGGCAGCGGGCGCCTGCGAAGTCGCGTTGCGCATTTCTGCCGAGACCGAGAATGCAACGATTGTGTTTATTGTTTGCGATCGTGGCGACCGCTATCTGTCGACCGGGGTTTTTCCGGCTTGACATGGGCCGGCAGCAGGAGCGTCAGCAGCGCTGCTTCAACAGCGCTGCTTCAACAGCGCTGCTCCAACAGCGCTGCTTCAACAAATAACTTTCCCGCCATTTCCGTTGCGCATTGGCTGCGTAATGTCGCTGCTGATCAATCGTCGAGCGATGCGCCGTTTTTCTTCGGCTTGAACTGCTTGTCGCTGATCCGGAACTTGTCACGGCGATCACCCATCAGCATGCGCAGGTCGCGGATGCTCAAGTCGCTGACTTCATGCATGCGAATCAGCAGCGATGCGCCGACAGGCAGGCGGCGGTGACGGATCTTGCTGATCACGGGCGGTGCAACTTCGAGTGCGCGCGACAAGGCGGCATCGTTCTTCAGGTGCAAACGCTCGATCAATGAATCGAGCAGGTTGTTCGGGTCGTAGGCGACCTGGTCTGCGAGGCGGTTGCTGGTAGGGGTTTCTATATTCATGGTGGGTAACAGTCCAAAATGCGGAAAACGGCTCGGAAGGGATACAAGTGGCACTTACCAGCTTTACCGGTACGCGGCGCGTGTACGCGGCTCGCGGTATTGCTCTTTCGTTATTATATTGACTATTGGAAACAATATAAAGTGCCATCTCGCATCGTGGAGCGGGCGCTCTGTTTACGCCCGGTGATGCTTTGAATTCTACGGATTGCCCCAGCAAAAGTACTGCTTGGTTACGTTTTGTTAAGTTTCTATGTTGCAAGTTTCCTTGAAACAATCATAACAAGCCGTCTTTGCCGTCAATTGAGGCAAGTCAATATTTCAGCGGTCTGGTGGCAGCGTCCATATGCGCTCGAACTGGTCCTGTGGCAGCTCCCTGAGCAAATCGATATTGCGCAGGTAGACCGACGAGGGGTCGGGCAGGGAATCCACGGCGCGGCTGATGCTTTCTTCGCGCAGCAAGTGCAACATCGGGTAGGGCGACCGGTTGGTGAAATTGGCCCGGTCGTCGGCAGGACTGTCAGCAAACTGATAGTCGGGATGAAAGCTGGCGACCTGCAGCACGCCTTCATATTCGGCTTGCTCGATGATCAGGTCAACGAGTTCGAGATAGTCGTTGTAATCAGCGAAGTCGGCCAGTACCAGCGGATGGATCAGCAGGATGGTGTCGAGCACATCAGGCGCGGCTGTGGCCAGTTCATGCAGGCTGGCCAGCAGGTCGGCGCTAAGGCTTTCACTGTCCGTGGCGCGGCTGACGGTATACCGTATCTGCCCACGGACCTGTACCGCCTTGGCGAACGGGCACAGGTTAAGCCCGATCACGGCTTCGTCGACCCAACGCCGGGTGTCATTGATCAAGTTATTGTCGTCGACCATGGTTGCTGTCCTGATGTCCGGGCTTGCCATTGTGGAGGGCACGCTTTGCGTGATGCCCAATGCGGATTGAAGGCCGATTTTAGCGCAGGCCCCTGACCGCGCCGCGGATTATCGGGCGTGGCTGGTGCTCCGATCCGGAGGGTCACCCCGATTCTCGTGTAAGATTTCTTCTCGGAAACGCGGATTCACCGCTTCCACTCTGCTGGACGCCGCGCTGGAGAAGGCCCCAGGCGATCGGATAAAAGAACATGAACTGCCTTCACCATGCCTGATTACAAATCGCTGCGTCCCGTCCTTCCCATCCTGATTTGCGTATCGCTGGTGTTGAGCCTGGCAATGGGGCTGCGCCAAAGCCTGGGCATCTTCCTGCAGCCGCTGACCCGTGACATCGGTATCTCGGTAGCGCAATTCACGATCGCCATTGCCGTACAAAACCTGACCTGGGGTGTGCTGCAGCCGATTTCTGGCGCATGGGCTTCACGGATGGGTTTCCGCATCACGATGCTGCTTGGCGCGTCCTGCTATGTGGTCGGCCTGATCCTGCTGGCCACGGCACAGGGACTCACCGGTGTCATCCTTGGCGCTGGCGTGGCCATCGGTGCGGCCATGTCCTGTACCGGCAGCGCCATTTCGCTGGCGGTGGCGGCGCGCTCGGTTGCGCCGGGAATCCGGCTTCTGGTACTGGGCTTCGTGTCGGCTGCCGGCTCTTTGGGAGCGCTGCTGGCGGCACCGATCGGACAGGCCTTGACCCAGGGCTATGGCTGGCGCGTCGGTGCGGCATCGTTTGTCGTGATTGCGCTATTGATGTTGCCTGCGGCCTGGGTCGCAGGCCGGGTCGATCGCCTGCCGGTGCCGCCCACGCCGGGCGGTATTGAACAGACTGGCCGGGCGGCGCTCGGTTCGGCCTTGCGCCATTCGTCTTTCCTGGTGTTGACGCTGGCTTACTTTGTTTGCGGCATGCAGTTGATTTTCCTGAGCACGCACCTGCCGTCCTATCTGGAAATCTGTGGCATGGATCCGATGCTCAGCGCCAAGGCGCTCGGCGTGATCGGTGGTTTCAATGTGCTGGGCAGCCTGTTTTTCGGCTGGGCCGGCACCCGCTATAACAAGCTGATGCTGTTGGGTGGCATTTATATCGCGCGATCAATCGCGCTGGGCTGGTATTTCATGAGCAGTCCCACGCCGGCTTCGACACTGCTGTTTGCCGCGATCATGGGCTTCCTGTGGCTGGGGGTCGTGCCGCTGATTTTCGGCTGGATCGGCGAAACTTTTGGCGTGCGCTGGCAGGCGATGCTGGGCGGCGTGGCGTTCATGAGTCATCAGATCGGCAGCTTCACCGGCGCTTTTGGCGGTGGCTTGATCTATGATCTCTCGGGTTCCTACAATGCGGCCTGGCAGATTGGTGTGGGGGTCGGACTATTAGCCGGTATGGTGCAGGTCGGCTTTGCCTGGAGCCGACCGCGGCCGCCGCTACCGCCGGCGGCTGTTGCGGCCTGACCGATGGCGACTGGCTGCGCTCATTTGCCGCGCGCCACCCGCACCGATTTGCCAAGCTCGATCACCGACATGGCGTAGAAATAGCTCCGGTTATATTTCGTAATCGCGAAAAAATTATTGGTGCCGAGCCAGTATTCGGTCGCCTCCCCGCCGTTTTGCAGGTCGACCAATCCATACAACAAGTCGGTGGGCAAGCTGGTCAGCGGTGTGACGCCGGCCGCGGCGAGTTCATCGACATGGTTGAGCGCCTGTAGCCCCTGTTTCAGGAAATCCGACCAGCTGTCGCTGGCGGTGACGGCTGCCGGAAATGCGGTCGGTTCGCCCGGCGTCCATCCGTGCTCCAGCAAAAAATTGGCGACACTGCCGATGGCGTCCACGGGAGAGCCGCGCAAGTCGATATGGCGGTCGCCGTCAAAGTCGATCGCATAGCGGCGAATGCTTCCCGGCATGAATTGCGGCCAGCCGATTGCGCCGGCATACGAGCCAAGCAGCGCGAAGGGATCGATCCTTTCCTCGCGGGCGTAGAGCAGCACATTCTCGAGCTCGCCACGGAAATAATCCATGCGCGCCGCGCGGTTCGGCGTTTGCGGATAGGCGAATGCGAGCGTGGCCAGGGCATCCATCACGCGGAAATTCCCTGTGTTGCGGCCATAGCTGGTTTCCACGCCGATGATGCCCACGATAATCTCCGCCGGCACGCCGTACTGTTCCTGCGCGCGCGCCAGGTCGTCGGCATGACGGTCCCAAAAATCGACGCCGTATTGGATCCGTGTCGGCTCGACGAAGCGGGCGCGGTAAGCCTGCCAGTTCTTCGGCTTGCCCGGTGGCGCGGGCCTGACCAATTGCACTGCCTTTTCCACGAAGCGCACATTGGCGAGCGCAGCGCGTATCTCCTCGCGCTCGAATTGGTGCTGTTCCACCATCTTGTCGATGAACGGTGCGACCTCTCTCCACTGCGAAAAATTAGCGAATTCACCGGCTTCCTGGGCGCTGGCGCTGACCTTTTTCAAAACGGCCTTGCGCGCTTTGCGCTCAGCCGCCTGGCTCTCGTGCGCAGGCAAAACGAGCATGATGGCCAGTGGCAGGCAGGCCAGCCAGGGCAGGCGGCGATTACGGTTGCTGTGACGACGGTGATCTAGCGGCATAAAGTCAATAATTTCCTGAGGCGGGACAAGCCGTGTTCCGGGGCAGGCGCGCCAGCCGGCTTGTTGTCGTGCGGGCGAGCGTATCGCATAGTTTCGTACAGAGCGAGGAATTCACACCAGGCGCGCAGCTTTTCCGGATTCGCGGCGTGCGTCGCCTGCAGTCGCTGTCGCCAGCCTTGCGGTCCTTCGTGCAGTGCAGGCTGCTGTCCCTGGCGCAGCAGGCTGCGACAGAAGCGTTCATAGAGCAATTCGAGTGGGTCGCGGTGGCGCCGGTTGCGCACCAGCGGCAGGCCGATCAGGGCCATCACGATGGCCAGGGCGGCCATCATCAGGCCCGTCAGGGTGCGCCAGTCGGGGTTCTCGAAGCCGAGCGCTTCGAGCAGGTCGCGCTGCCGGCCCGCCGAGTAGTCCAGCACCAACTGGTTCCAGCGATTATTCAACGCGTCCCAGTTCATGCGCAATTGCCGGATCGCACTCGCCCACGCCTGGCCTTCCACATTGAAGCTGACCAGGCCGCCCAGTAGTGTCTGCGGCAGGGCGCTGCGCAGGCTGCCTTCTATGCGGGATGGCGCAACAGCGGCGGTCGGATCGATCCGGACCCAGCCGCGCCCTTCCAGCCAAACTTCGGCCCAGGCATGCGCGTCGGACTGCCTGATCGTCATGTACTCACCCGGCTGGTTCATTTCGCCGCCCTGGTAGCCGGTGACGACCCGGGCCGGTATGTCCATGGCGCGCATCAGCACCACGAATGCATTGGCATAGTGTTCGCAAAAACCGGCGCGGGTGTTGAACAAAAAATCGTCCACCGTGTGCTGACCCAGCAACGGCGGCGCCAGCGTGTAGCGAAAATTTTGCTGCCGGAACATGGCCAGGACCTGTTTCAACAGCACCTCGGGATCTTCCGACGACCTGAGCATTTGCGCCGCCAGCAGGTGCGTCTGGGGATTGAAGCCGGCCGGCAACTGCACCCAATCGCGCAGCGAAAGCGCGGTCTCGTCGCCCGGATAGGCGAAGTCCAGGTAGGAAGTCGCGTCGTAGCGTAGCCGCTGGTTGATCACGCTGCGCGTGGTCAGTTGCATGTCGGGCTGGAGCCGCACCAGTTGGCCGCTAATCTGCGGCATCGCTGCCGGCATCTCCAGCATGAACAGCGATTGCTGGCCGGTGGGTTCCAGGGTCACGCGATAGCGGGTGCCAGTGCCGGCGGTGCGCAGTCCGCTTGCTGTGGCTGGCAGCCGGCCGGCGGGCAGTGCGGTCCAGGTGCGGCCGTCGAAATGGCCGAGCACCGGTCCGCGCCAGTAGAGCCGCGCGGACGGCGGTACGGCGTCGGTGAAACGCACGCGAAAGGCGACGTCGCTGGACAAGGCCAGCCTGGAGATATTGCCGGGGGCCATGCTGTTGCTGAGCCCGGAGGTGCCGGTGTCGCCCTGGCCGGGCATGCCCCAGAACGGCCCGTGGAAGCGCGGAAACAGCACGAACAGCACCAGCATCAGCGGCACCGACAGGCCGACGATCCCCCCCGCGAGTTGCAGCCGCTTTCGCAAGGGCGGCGCATGCTGGGCGTACTGGAAGGATATTTGCACCGTCAGCACCAGCACCACGGCGACGCCCATCCGTACAGTGGTGAGCACGCTTTGCGACTAAAAAAAGTTCCTCAGGATCAGGCAGAAACTGAGGAACACCACCACGAAGGCATCGCGCTTGGCATGCATCTCCAGCAGCTTGAATGCAATGAGCAGCACCAGCATGGCGACACCGGTGTCGCGGCCGAGCATGGTCTTGTAAGTCAGCAGCACGCCCAGCATCACGGCCAGGCAAACAGGCAACAACAACCAGCGTGGCGGCATCCGCTCGCCAAGGAAGGTGATCCAGCAGCGCCACACCAGCAGTCCAGCCGCTACCTGGGTGATCCAGCCGGGCAAATGCTCGCCATGCGGCGCCATGATCAGGGCGCAGGTAATGATCAGGAACAGGGTGTCTACTTTTTCGCGCGACAAGCTGTTGGCCTGTGCGCGCCAGCGGGAAAACGCTGGTGGTGGCTGGCTCACTCATGCGCTCCGGTAGAGCGCGAGCGCGCGCAGGCACTCGGCCTGGTGGGCCGGACCCTGGGATGCGGGAAATACCGTGCCGCCCAACATGAAGCGGTAGCAGAGGCCGCGCTGTTCGGCTTCCAGCACCCAGCGTGTCATGCGCGACAAGCGCTGTTCCAGCGGCAGCGCGGCCAGTGTGCAATCGTCGATGCACAGTTCGGCGTTCACGCCGCCTTCGAAATGCTTGCTGACCAGTCCCGTGGCGCCGTGGGCGCCGTTGTTCATGCGGGCAATCTGCCGCCATGCCAGGCGGCTGGGAGAATCGCCTGCCTGCCAGGCGCGCACGCCGGCAAAATCGTCCCTGCCGGCGGTGCCTGTGCCATCGGACGCGCTGATCTCACTGGCCGGCAGCGGTGCGCCTTGTGGCTCCGGTTGCGGGTAGACCAAGGTAGCGAGATCGGGTTGCCAATAGCTCCAGGCGCGCAGCAAGCCCAGCGGGAACCGGGTCTGCAGACGGATGCGCGGCGCTTGCAGCCAGCCGCGCTGTGGGGCTGGCGTCGACAGGCGCACGACGGATTCGCCGAAAGCCGGCAAATCCACCAGGGTTTCCACTTCTGCCGTGCCGGGGCCGATGAATCCGATGTCGATCGCGTAGCGCGGGTGCCGGCTGCGATTGGCCAGATGCAAATCGAAGTGCGCTTCACCGCCGGCAAATACCGGTGCGCTGCGGCCGGGCGACAGGGTCAGCCATGCCAGGTTGCGGAAGGTCAGCACCATGCCCACCAGCGCGCAGCCTGCGACCAGGAAAGTCAGCGCAAAGCCCATGTTCAACTGGTAATTGACCGAGCCGATGAACAGCCCGAGCAGCATCAGGACAT
>NZ_JAUSNH010000182.1 GCF_030645335.1 Lacisediminimonas sp.
AACTGCTCGCCGTAATAGTCGTCCGGTATGCCAAACACATGCGCGTCCGCCACGCCAGGCCGGCTGCGCAAGGTTTCTTCGATCTCGCGCGGGTAAATGTTTTCGCCGCCACGGATCACCATGTCTTTCGAGCGCCCGACAATCTGCACGAAGCCGCGCTCATCCATCGTCGCCAGGTCGCCGGTGCTGAGCCAGCCCAGGGCGTCGATGGTGTTGCTTGTGGCGTCCGGATTTTGCCAATAGCCCAGCATCACCAGGTAGCCGCGCACCTGCAGCTCGCCGATCTGTCCTGGGCGCATCAATGTGCGCTCAGCCGAATCGACAATCCGCACCTCGGTGTGGTCGTGCACCATGCCGACCGAGCCTTGCTTGTCGGCCAGCGCATCGTCGGGAAACGATTGCAGCGAAATCGGCGAGGTCTCGGTCAGGCCGTACACCAGCGACATCGCCGTCATATGCATTTTTTCGATCGTGTCGCGGATCACATTGGCCGGGCACAGCGAGCCGCCCATCAGGCCCTTGTCCAGCGAAACCAGACGCGCGCCGTCGAATTCCGGATGGGTCAGCATCGCGATGAACATGGTCGGCACGGCGTAAATGGCAGTGCATTTTTCAGCTTCGACCACCTGCATGGTGGTCATGCTGTCGAAGGTTTCCGCCGGCAGCACGATGGCCGCGCCGCACACCACAGCACCCAGCATGCCGATCACCATCCCGAAACAATGGAACATCGGCACCGGCAGGCAAATCCGGTCTTCGTGCGTCAGTCCCAGCCGGTGCGAAATCATCGCGCCGTTATTGATCAGGCCGAAATGCGACAGCGTCGTGCCCTTGGGCTTGCCGGTCGTGCCCGACGTGTACTGCAGATTGGCCGCTGCGCGCGGCGCAGTCTCGAATACTTCATCGCCGTGGCTGGCCTGGCGTGCCGCACCCAGGTTGGCAAGCTGCTGCCAGCCGAGGTAGCCGTCATGCTGCACGCCGTCGATCAGGATCAGTTGCTCGAGTTGCGGACAATGTTCCAGCACGTGCAAACCAGTTGCCAGGCAATCGTTGCTGCGGTAGCGCGAGGCCATTGCCAGCGCCTTGCAGCCGGAATCTTCCATCACATACTGCAATTCACCGGCCAGGTAGGCAGGATTGACATTGACCAGGATGGCGCCGATTTTGGCGGCAGCAAACTGGATCACGATCCATTCGATCCGGTTTGCGCTCCAGATGCCGACCCGGTCGCCCGGCGCAATGCCGATGGCTAGCAAACCGGCCGCCACGGTCGCCGCTTCGCTGACCAGTCCGGCATAGCTCAATCGTTTTTTTTGCGCAGCATCGACGACCGCATCGCGTTCCGGAAAGCGCCTGGCCGTGTTGCACAGCAAGGTCCAGGAACCCAGTTCCATCAGCGGTGCATCGGTGGCGCCCACGCAGTATGCTGCCTGCGGATCGGGCATGCGCGGCAACACGCGGCGGCGATCGGGTGAGAGCTTCATGTTGTCTGCCTCCTTGCATCTCCATGAGGGTCGGGATAGCGCCATGTAGCGCGGGCCGGTCCGGTCATGTCAGCGCGCGCGCTGGCAAACCGGGTGTTCGCTGCAACCGGGGATCGGATGTCCATGCTCAGTCCGACCGGGTCGATATGGAACTGCGCGGCACAAAGCTGATCGGCTTGATCACCGGGCCCTGGGTGGTCACCGTTGGCGTCGGCGTTTCGCCCTCGGCCAGCGCGCGCAGCCGTTCGGTGCGCACTTGCCGGGTCAGCTCGGCCACATCCTGGCCAGATTGTCCGGCCAGCGCCAGGATGGTCGCCAGGTTGCGGTGCCCGCGTTCGTTGGTTTCGCCATAACCCTTGACCACATTGCCCGACAGCGACAGTTCGCGCGCCAGCGCACCGTCGATGCCAAGGCTATGCCGCACGCAGGCCAGCCAGCGGTTGATGGTTTCCTGTTCGCGGTGGAAGCGCCAGGTGCGCGGGCGCAGCGGCCGCAGCGAGCGCAGCACGCACAACACGGCAAAGCCCAGGATGGTGTCGCTGCGCAGGTGAATGCCCACGCTCAGTTGATGGGCGCGGTGCTTCAGGCGTGCCTGCAGCCAGTTCGCCAGGCTGCGTGGCAGGATAGAGCACAGCTCGTCCAGGCCAGGCTTCAGGTATTCGGTCACACGCAATGGATCGCTTGGTCCGGCGCCGACTTCATCGCGCACGCGTTGCAGGCGCTGCGCGCGCGACTTCAGGTCGGCCACGCGGATCACGTCTTCATAGCTCATCCACAAGGCCAGGTAGCGCGCCGTTTCGCGCGTCACGTCGATGCGGTCCTGCTCGCTGACGGCCTCGGTTGCATGGGTGTTGCCGGCCTGGTGCACCGCATGCATCCGGTCCAGGTAGAGCGACGCATAGTCCGCATCCTGGTAATCGATCAGTTGCGCCACGCCGGCGCGCAAGATCGCGCGCAAGGGTTCGGGATAGGATTCGATGATGCTGTCGAACGAAGAGGCTGCCGGGCGGTCCTTGTCACTGGCCGCAGCGGCCACGCCGCCGGTGGCGACGGCGGCTTGCGGCGCGCCATTGGCGACCGCGTCGAAGCCGGCATTGAAGCCATTCAGGCTGGCCTTGACGGATTTGCCGGATTGCCGGATCGCGTCTTCACATGCCTGGCGCGACAGCGGCAGCACACCGGTGCCAAGCATGGCGCCGAACAGGACGGAATTGATCACCGTGCCGTGCTGCATCGCAATCTGGCGCATGTCGAACAGGTGCGCCTTCCTGGTCAGGCTGTGGGCGCTTTCAATCACTTTCTGGCCGTTGTAGCGGCCGTCGCCCGGCACCACTATTTCCGCCACCGCATATTCGCGGTGGGTTGACGCCACCAGCGTGGTGCGTTCCGGATGCGTAAAGCCGTTTTGCAGCGTGCGGCCCGCTTCCATCAATTCCGTTGCCGCCACCAGGTCGACCCGGCCGGGCGATGGCGTCAGCGCGAACACCGGCGCTGCGCCGCCCAGCTCGTCGCGCGACAGGGGGAACAGCTCGATGTAGTAATTGGTGGCGCCAGTACGCTGGGCCACGCCCGGCACCGAGGTCGACTGGACCGGAAACGCCATCGCGCTTGCGGCAGATACGATCCAGTCGGACAGGACGCCGCCGCCTTCGCCGCCCAATGCGGCAATCAGGATGCTGAACGACTTGGTTTCTTTGCTCATTGAATTTGCCCTAAGTAGCTGGTTCAGGATGCCACGCGCGCTGCGCCGGCCATCCAGCCGATCACGGTCGAGCGGACCTGGTGCTTGAGGCGGTCGAACCAGCCCGGATTGCGAATGATCTCTGCCTTGTAGAACGACGGGCACAGCGTGGCGGCATGGGCGTTTTCGCCGCACAGGCCGCAGCCCACGCAGCCCTGGTTCACGCTGGCCACCGGATCGGTGCGCAGGGCGCTCGGATTGGGCTTGATGGTGAGCGAAGGGCAGCCGGAAATCCGGATGCAGGAATGGTCGCCGGTGCAAACGTCGCTGTCGATGCCGAAGCGGGTGGTCACCACGCGCTCCTTGCGCGCCAGGCTCTGCGCGATCAATGGCCGCACGCGGCGTTGCCGTTCAAGCTGGCATTCGCCGTCGGCGATCACGACTTTCAGGCCCGGCGTGGTGGTGGTCATGGAGTCCGACAGGGCCAACAGCATCTTGCCCACTTCATAGCTCGGCACGGTCTTGATCCATTTCACGCCGACGCCCTTCAACGTGGTTTCGATGTCCAGCGTCTGTTCCTTCGACGCTGGCTGCGACGGCGACGACGGAATGATCTGGGTGCCGGTGGCCGAGGTGTAACCGTTCTTCATGATGACCAGGATCGAATCATGCTGGTTGTACACCGCGTTCACCACGCCCGAGGTCAGGCCGCCATGCCAGAACCCGCCATCGCCCATGATGCTGATCACGCGCCGGTCCATCAGGTGGCCGATGCCCGACGAGCTGGCCAGCCCGAGGCCATAGCCCAGCACCGTATTGCCGACCTGGAACGGCGCTAACGCGCCAAAGGTATGGCAGCCGATATCGGCGCTGATATGGATTGCGCCAAAGCGCCGCTGCGTCATTTTCAGCGCCGCAAAAACGGGCCGCTCGGGACAGCCGACGCAAAAGCCGGGCGGGCGCACCGGCACCGGCGCGCCCAGGCTGGCGACTGCCCGCGATTTGGTCGAGCCCAGGTCGGCGGCACGCTCCACCACGGCAGTCGATTGCAGGCCGCGCGGCGTGACCGCCTCGATGAATGCGGCAACGCCTTTCAGGATCACTTCGCCGGTATATTCGCCCGCCACCGGGAATGCGCCCTTGCCGTGCACCTCGGTTTGCAGGTCGGCGCGGCGCAGGATCGCATTGAGCGCCTCTTCGAGATGGTTCGGCTGGCCTTCTTCCACCATCAGCACGGCGCGCTTGCCGGCGCAGAAGCGGGAAAGCTCGTCCGGCACCAGCGGATAGACGACATTGAGCGCCAGCAGCGGAATGCGGCTGGCGCCGAAACTGTCGGCCAGGCCGAGTTGCTGCATGGCCCCGATCAGGCCGTTGTACATGCCGCCCACGACAATGATGCCGACGTCGTCGCAATCACCGTCGAACAATTCGTTGAGCGGGTTTTCCTGCAGGTATTTGACGGCCGCTGGCCAGCGCTGGTCGATCTTGTGTTTTTCCTGCGCATAGGTGGCCGGCGGCAGGTTGATGCTCATCGGATCGAACACCGCCTTTGGCAGCCGGTTGTTCATCGAATACACCGGCGCCCGGTTGTCGCTGGCGACAAAGGTGCCGTGCACATGGCAGGCGCGAATGCGCAACTGCATCATCACCGGCGTATTGCTGGCCTCGGACAGCTCGAAACCTTTTTCCACGGCCGCAGCAATCGAGGCCAGGTTCGGCCGCGGATCGAGCAACCACATTTGCGACTTCATCGCAAACGAATGGGTCCGTTCCTGGATGATGCTGGAGCCTTCGCCGTAATCTTCACCGAGGATGATCAGCGCACCACCGATGACGCCGGTGGATGACAGGTTCGACAGTGCGTCCGACGCCACGTTGGTGCCGACGGTCGACTTCCAGGTCACTGCACCGCGGATCGGATAATTGACCGATGCCCCCAGCATGGCGGCGGCGCCGGCTTCGGAGGCGCTGTTTTCAAAGTAGATGCCCAGGTCTTCCAGCAGCTCGCGGGCGTCGCCCAGCACGTCGATCAGGTGCGAGATCGGCGCGCCCTGGTAGCCGCCGATATAGCTCACGCCCGATTGCAGCAGCGCCTTGGTCACGCCGAGTATGCCCTCGCCATGGAACAGCTCGCCTTCGCCCAGTGAGAGCTTTTCTATTTCCTGCGCAAATGATCGTTCCATATCGTCCTGCTCCTTGCCTGGTGTTTCCCCGCGCATGCGGCAAGCCTGCCGCCGGGCAGCCGGGAATGGGTAAAAATGATCATGTCGGCGAGCGCCATCCCGATGTCCTCTGCGACATCAGCGCACTCCTTGGCAGTTGCCAGATAATTGCCTTGACTGGCCAGCCAGGGCGGGGCAGTGCTGGCACAGCCAGTCAAAGCCCTGTCTCCGATAGGGATTCATTTTTTTCTTGATTCTATTGATGGCGGGAGAATTTTCCCAGCCAATAAAACATCTATCGCAAATAGATATCATCTATAGTACGGCCCATGACATTGCCTGCCAACGTGCTTCCCAATCTCACCGCCAACGCGACCTCGTTCGACCTCAACCTGGTGCGGCTGCTGGTCGCCGTGTTCGAAACGGGCAGCGTATCCAAGGCTGCGCTGCGGCTGGGCATTACCCAGCCGTCGATCAGTTATGGGCTGGGGCGCTTGCGGCGCGCGGTCGGCGATCCGCTTTTCGTGCGCAGCGCTGGCGTCATGACGCCCAGCCCGGTTGCCGAGCAGCTCTATCGCCAATTCCGCGAGGCGCTGACCGCGGTTGAATCGGCCATTGAAGGCTCGGGCAGCTTCGACTCGCGCACCTCGCACCGGAATTTCCGGGTCGCCATGTCGGACGTCGGGGCGATTTGCCTGGTGCCGCCCTTGCTCGCCCACTTGCGCCTTGCCGCGCCGGAAGTGACGCTGGAGATTGTCGAGGTGCCGGTCAAGGACCTGATGGACGACATGGCGCGCGGAAAACTTGACGCCGCGGTCGGCAACCTGCCTTTGCTGCATGCCTCGGCGCGCAGCGAAATGCTGTTTTCAGAACGCTATGTCTGCTTGCTGTCGTCCACCCATCCGCGCGTTGCCGGCAACCTGTCCCAGGAACAATTCCTGGCGGAGCGCCATGTGGTGGTGGCGTCGCCGTTTTCGATTCACCAGAATGTGGAAGAAGCGCTGGCCGAACGTGGCGTGCGGCGCCGTGCGGCGGTGCGGATTCCGCACTTCACCAGTTTGCCGGCCATCATCGCCAGCAGCGACTTGCTGGTGACGCTGCCCTCTACGCTGGGCGACGTGTTTTCGCGCGGATTCGCCGGGCTGCGCTGCGTGGAAATGCCGGTTGCCTTGCCGAAATTCGAAATCCGCCTGTTGTGGCATGCCCGCCAGCAGTCCAATCCGTCCCACCTGTGGTTGCGCCAGATGCTGGTCAAGGCCCTGGCCAAGGTGGGTAGCGGCGACTTGCCGGCAGGCTGAGCGCCTGGCCCTGTCCGTAATCAGCGCCGGCGCCAGCCGGTTTGCTATGCTTGCTGCGGCAAGGGCGGGGTGCGTCGCTGAAATTCGAAGCAGCATGCAGCGCAAAGAGGCTCGCCAGCCATCGATCCGGGGTCGGGACCATAAAGGAAACACCATGAGCACAGAAAAAAAATTCGCTTCGCAGGCAGACCTGGAAGAAAAGAAAACCACTTTCATCCAGCTTTCCGACAATGCCTGGGCCTATACCGCGGAGGGTGATCCGAATTCCGGCGTCATCGTCGGTGATGACAGCGTGATGGTGCTCGACACCACGGCCACGCCGGCCATGGCGCAAGCGCTGATCAGGCACATCCGCAGCATTACCGACAAGCCGATCAAGTACGTGGTGCTGTCGCACTATCACGCAGTGCGCGTGCTGGGCGCATCGGCCTACAAGGCAGAAGGCGCAGAGCAAGTAATTGCCTCGCGCGGGACCTATGAAATGATCGTCGAGCGCGGCGAGCAGGACATGCATTCCGAAATCGACCGCTTTCCACGCCTGTTCGCCGGCGTCGAGACGGTGCCGGGGCTGACCTGGCCGACCATGGTGTTCGACCGCGAGCTGAGCATTTACATGGGCAAGCTGGAAGTCAAGCTGATGCACATCGGCATGGGGCACACCAAGGGCGACACGATTGCCTGGATCCCGTCGCAAAAAGTATGTTTCTCCGGCGACCTGGTGGAATATGGCGCGGCCGCCTACACCGGCGACGCCCAACTGGAAGAGTGGCCCGCCACACTGGACCTGCTGCGCGCAATGGGTGCCGAAAAGCTGGTGCCCGGGCGCGGACCGGCGCTGCTCGATCCAGCGCAAGTCAATGCCGCAATCGACTACACGCGCGACTTCGTCACCACCTTGCTGGGCGCCGCGCGCGAAGCGGTCGCTGCCGGCAAGTCGCTCAAGGAGGCGATGGCGCATGTGCGCAGCAAGATGGACCCCAAGTTTGGCCATGTCTTCATTTATGAACATTGCCTGCCGTTCGACGTCACGCGGGCGGTGGACGAAGCCAGCGGCATCAAGCATCCGCGCATCTGGACCGCCGAGCGCGACCAGCAGATGTGGCATTCCTTGCAGGAGTGAGCGGCGCCGCACTGTACGCCTGATCCGACCGCTCCCGGTCCAACCCGTGCTGTCACGCCACGCCAATGAGCGAACTTCCGCCGCATAGCGGCCTGTCCGACGCCGAAGTGCAATCCCTGCTGGCGCGCCACGGCTACAACGAGTTGCCCGATCCGGCGCGCCGCGACGGCTGGCGTATTGCAGGCGAAGTCGTGCGCGAGCCGATGTTCCTGCTGCTGATCGCCGCGGCCGGCATTTACCTGCTGCTGGGCGAGCCCAACGACGCCGCCATGTTGTTCGGCTTTGTCACGATTGCCATGTCGCTGACCATCTTCCAGGAGCGCCGCAGCGAACGGGTGCTGGAAAGCCTGCGCGAACTGTCGAGTCCGCGTGCGCTGGTGCTGCGCGCCGGCGGCTACCTGCGGATTCCCGGTCGTGAACTGGTGGTCGGCGACTTGCTGGTGCTGGAGGAGGGCGACCGCGTGGCGGCCGATGCCCTGCTGCTGGAAAGCCATGACTTGTTGCTGGACGAGTCGCTGCTCACCGGCGAATCGGTCACCGTCGACAAGCATCCGCAAGCCCCCGATCCGCAAGTCTATTCCGGCACGATGGTGGTGCGGGGCAACGGCTTGGCACGCGTGCTGGCCACTGGCGCGGCGACCGAGATCGGCAAGATCGGCCGCCGCCTGGCCGAGATCGAACCCGAGCGCAGTCCGCTGCAACGCGAGATCGCCACGCTGGTGCGGCGCTTCGCCATCGGCGGCATCGCGCTGTCGCTGCTGGTGGCGCTGGTATTCACGCTGACCCGCGGCGACTGGCTCGGCGGCCTGCTGGCCGGCATTGCGCTGGCCATGTCGGTGTTGCCGCAAGAGTTCGCCGTGATCATGGCCGTATTCATGGGGCTGGGTGCGCTGCGCATGTCGAAACACCGGGTATTGACGCGCCGCTCACCGGTGATTGAAACGCTGGGCTCGGCAACTGTGCTGTGCGTCGACAAGACCGGCACGCTGACGCAAAACCGGATGTCGGTGGAGGCCATCGTGACGCCAGCAGGCGCGCTTGGCGCGGCCGAGCCGTCGCTGCCGCCAGACGCGCTGGAGCTGCTCGCGCTGGCAGCCCTGGCCAGCGAAACCGAGCCATTCGATCCGATGGAAAAGGCCTTGCATCGCCATGCCGGCGAGCGCGCGCCGCAAGCTGCGGCCAGCATGGCGTCCACGGCCGAGATGGGCTCGATGGTCGCCGTCGCGGTCGCGGCCCTGTACCACGGGGCAGCAGCGCGTGCGGCAACAGGAAAATCCAGCGCCACCGCGACAGCCACGACAGCGCAGGCCAGCGCAGCCAGCCAGCAGTCCGCCCTGCCGGCAGCCCCGGCCGCG
>NZ_JAUSNH010000191.1 GCF_030645335.1 Lacisediminimonas sp.
CGCGGCCCGATTGCGCCAGGCCGCGCAGCACCTGCAGACGCGGCCGGCCGTATTCGCGCCGACATTCGACGGCGGCTATGGGCTGGTGGGGTTCTCTGCTGCGCTGCTTGTGCGCGTGCTGGATGCGGGAGAACCGGCGTCGCTGCCGCCAGCCGGTTTCGCGCGGCTGTTCGAGCACATCGACTGGAGCACGCCCCGCGTGATGTCGCAGACCCGGGCGCGGCTTGCGGAGTTGCAGCTGGACGCGGCCGAGCTGCCCATGATGCACGACATCGATCGCCCGGCCGACCTCGACTTGGTCCCTGCCGCGTGGCTGGAATAAGGGCCGCCGAATCCGCCTCAGATGGTGACTGCCGGCAAGACGTGTAACATTGGCAAGCAAAAAAACACCGCGACGACAGCAAGCGCATCAGCAGGAGCAAGAATGAAACAACTGGTACTGGTAGGCGCTGGCCACGCACACGCGCAAGTGCTGCGCGTACTGGCCAGCCGCCCGCTTGACGATACACGGGTGGTGCTGGTGTCGCCGTATGCGCTGGCGCCCTACTCCGGCATGGTGCCCGGCTGGCTGGCCGGTCATTACGACTGGAATGACTGCTGTATCGACTTCCAGCGCCTGTGCCAGCGCGCCGGTGCGACCTTCCTGCTCGATTCCGTCTCCGCACTCGACACCCACCGTTCGCAATTGTTCCTCTCCAGCGGTGCGCCGCTGGACTACAACTGGCTTTCCCTGAACCACGGCGCCACACTGCATGTGCCGCAAAGCGACCGGATCATGGTGTTGCCGATGCGGCCGCTGGCACAATTGCACGAGCGCTGGAACCGCTTGCTGGGCACGGTGCAGGCATTGCCGCCAGGCTCGAGCTGGCGGGTGCTGATGATCGGCGGCGGCGCCGCCGGCGTCGAATCGATCCTGGCCGCCAGGCATCAACTCACCGTGCTGGCGCCCGCGGTGAAATTCGAATTTTCATTGGCCACACAAGGCAGCCAGCTGATGTCGGGACATTCGGCAATGGCGGCCAGCATCATGCGCAAGCATCTGGCGCGGGCCGGTATCCGGGTTCATTACGAATTCAAGTTCGCGGCGCTGGATGGCGACCAGGTCACCAGTACGTCGGGCGCGGCCATCGCCACCGATGCCGTGCTGTGGGCCACCGGCGCGCAAGCCCATGAATGGCCGGGGCGCTCCGGCCTGTCCGTGGACCGCAATGGGTTCATCCGCGTGGACGACATGCTGCGCGCGCGCTCGCATCCGCATGTTTTTGCGGCAGGCGACTGTGCAAGCTGGGAGCCGGCCTTGCCGAAAGCGGGCGTAGTGGCGGTACGGATGGGGCCGATACTGGCCGACAATATCCTGGCCAGCGTACGTGGCCGGCACCTGACACGCTACCTGCCGCAACGCCGCCACCTGGCCCTGATCGGCAGCGGCGGCCATCATGCCGTGGCCTCCTGGGGCGCGCTCGGCTGGCAGGGCAACTGGGTGTGGAACTGGAAAGAACGGATCGACCGCAACTTCGTTGCAAAATACAACGAGACCTGAAGCGGCGCCCGGCGATGCAGCGGCGGTGCAGTTCTGTGCAGCGCTCGCAGGCGCGTCCCGTGCAGCCGCTCGCGGGCGCCTCCCGTGAATCAGCCAGCGCCCGCTTCGGCCGGTGCTGGCGTTTCTACAGGGACGCAATATGCGGGTCGTGCGACTGGCGCAGACCACTGGCGTCAATGTCGATCCGGGCGTGGACGCCTTTCATCACATCCGTGCCGACCGGCATGATGTTTTCCCGACCGATATGGGCGCTTGCGCCACTCTTGTCCAGCATTGCCGCCGGCTCATCTTTCAGCAGGCAGATAAACAATGCGCCGCCTTGCGCCCGCCGGCGCTTTGCTTCTTCCGCCAACAAATGCGCGCCGGCCAGGTCGATGAAGTTAATGCCGGAGGCAACCAGCAACAGGTTTTTCTGCTGCGGATTCTGGCTGCGCAACTGGTCAAAACACTCTTGCAGGTGATTGACCGATCCAAAGAAAATCGATCCGTTCAGGCGCACGATCCGGAGTTGTCCACCATCAGGCACATTCGTGTTGGGGACAAATACCGTCGAGCTGCCGGAAGGGTCGGGCTTGACGTCCTCCAGCGGCGGACGCGAAGTGCGGTTCAGGTACAGCACCAGCGACAGCAGTACGCCGATATAAATG
Organism: Lacisediminimonas sp.; assembly: GCF_030645335.1. Lineage (GTDB taxonomy): Bacteria > Pseudomonadota > Gammaproteobacteria > Burkholderiales > Burkholderiaceae_D > Lacisediminimonas. The sequence goes on from NZ_JAUSNH010000191.1 coordinate 2,188, forward strand.
GCAAATTCCAGGTCCAGCGTCAGCGTCGCGATGAAGGTAGCGACCAGGACGGCGGATTCCGGACGGCTGACTTTCAATACTTGCTTGATTTCCTTGACGTCGACCAGGCCCCAGGCCACCAGGAACAGGATGCCCGCCATCGCCGCAGTCGGCAGGTATTTGGCCAGCGGCGCCAGGAAGATCACGATCACCAGCAGGAACACGGCCGATGAAATCGCCGCCAGTGGCGTCCTGGCGCCGGCGGCGAAGTTCAGTCCGCTGCGGTTGAATGATCCGCTGGAGGCATAGCCGGAGAAGAAAGCGCCCGACAGATTGGACAAGCCCTGGCCAATGAATTCCTGGTTGCCGTCGATCCGCTGCCCCGATTTCAATGCAATCGCGCGCGAGATCGACACCGCTTCGGTCAGCGCCAAAAGCGCAACGGCAATGGCGATCGGCGTGAGCTTTTCAATCGTGCCGAGCGAGAAATCCGGCATCGACAATGGCGGCAATCCGACCGACAGCGCGCCAATGCTGGTGATGCCGGTGATCGCCTCGCCATGGACCAGGTTGAAGACGAATGCGAGCAAGCTGCCGGTGAGCATGGCCGCAATCAGGAACGGAATGCGCGGAACGTGGCGGCGCACGATCACGCCGGCGACTACCGTCACCAGCGCCACCGCCATGACGTACCAGTTGATCTGGTCGGCCTTGCTGAAGAAAGTCTCCGCAACCCGCCACATCGACGATCCGCGCGGAATGGCAATGCCAAAGAAATTGCTGACCTGGCTGCCGGCAATCAGCACGGCGGCGCCGGCCGTGAAGCCGACCACCACCGTATGCGAAACAAAATTGACCAGGGTGCCCAGCCGCAGCAGGCCAAGCATCAGCTGGAAAATACCCACCAGCAGTGTCAGCGTCAGCACCAGCTTGATGTATTCCGGCGAACCTGCCGGCGCCAGCGGACTGATGGTTGCGAACACGACAATCGATATCGCCGTGGTCGGGCCCGAAACCAGGTGCCAGGAAGACCCCCAAAGCGCGGCAACGATGGCCGGGATCATTGCCGCATACAGGCCAAATTCGGGCGGCATGCCGGCAATGGTGGCAAAGGCGACGCCCTGCGGCACCAGGATAATGCCGCCGGTGAGGCCGGCGACCAGGTCCGCCCTGAGCGTGTGCTTGCTGAATGCGGGCCAGTGATGAAGGAAAGGAAAAAGCCGTAGCAGCAAGGGGGAGTTCAACACGCGCGTCGTTTCCTGTTAGAAGCCGCGCCTGTTATCCGGCGCGTGCCGTATTTTACGTTTTACCTTGCGGCAAGAAAATGTAATTCCTTGCCCAAACCAAAACAATTGACATCGAAATAGTTCTGGCAGACAATTTGCACAATCGTTTGTTCAATTGACTTGGCGCTGTCACGCGCAAGGATAAAAAAGTATGGATCTGATCAACCAGGACCCCCTTGCACCAGCAAGCCCCGGTTTGCAGGCGAGCGTCCTCGCCGGGTTTTCGGCCATCGTCGGCCCGGAAAACGTATTGACCGGAACGGCCCATCGGTATGCCTATTGCCGGGATCGCCTTCCCTATGGCCTGTTCCGGCTGCGCAGCCATGCCTTGCCGGCCACGCTGCCGGCAGCCATTGTCTCGCCCGCCTCTGCCGAAGAAATCATGGCGATCGTGGCGTACGCCCGGCAGCACCGGATTGCGCTGATCCCGTTTGGCGCCGGTTCGGGCGTGCTGGGCGGCACCATACCGCTGGTCGGCGAAGTGATGGTTGACCTGAAGCGGCTCAATCGCATTGTCGAAATCAATCCCATCGATGGCACCGTCACCGTGCAAGCCGGCATGAACGGCATGCAGTTCGAGCAGGAACTGGAGCGCAATGGCTATACCGCCGGCCATTTGCCGCAGTCGATCGCCATGTCCACCGTCGGCGGCTGGGTCGCGTGCCGCGGCGCCGGCCAGGCTTCGTCCCGCTACGGCAAGATCGAAGACATGGTGATCGGCCTGAAAGCCGTGCTGCCCAACGGAAAGGCGCTGGAAGTGCGCCCGGTGGCGCGCCGCGCGGTCGGGCCAAGCATCAAGGATTTGCTGGTCGGCTCCGAAGGCGTACTCGGCTTCATTACCGAAGTGACGCTGCGGATCTGGCGCAAGCCGGAGCATTCCAGTGCCGTGGTATTGGCATTCAAGAACATCGAGGACGGCTTCAATGCCCTGCGCGAAGTGGTCCAGAGCGAACTGCGTCCGGAAGTGATCCGCCTGTATGACGCAATCGAAAGCGGACAACGCACCGAATCCATGCCGGAGTTCGTCGCCCGCCCGATCCTTTGCATCATGAAATTCAGCGGCTTGAAAGACCTGGCCAATGTCGAACGGGCACTGGCCCTGTCCATTTGCGCCCGCCATGATGCGGTGGTCGCCGGCAATGGACCCTACGAGCATTGGGAATCGTCACGCTTCCACTCCTACTCGACCAAGTGGCAAAGCGAAGGCTACTACATGGACACGATCGAAATTACCGGCACCTGGACCCGCCTGCATGACATGTACGCCGCCATGAGCGAAGCCGCGCATGCGGTTCATCCGGACATGTATTTCGGTGCGCACTGGTCGCATATCTATCCTGAAGGCGCCTGCCAGTACATGACCCTGCGCCTGCCGCCGCTGCCGCACGACGAAGCGATCCGCCTGCATCGGCTGGCATGGGACCGGATTGAAACGATCTGCCTGGAAATGGGCGGTTCGGTGGCGCATCACCACGGGGCCGGACTGTTCCGCAATGCCTGGGTTCGCCAGGAGTTGAATACCGGGATGGACCTGCTGCAGATTTTGAAGGACGGTCTGGATCCCGACAATCTGATCAATCCAGGCAAACTTGGACTCAGGCAGCCGGCCGGCTCGACCTGGGAATCATAAGGACTACGCATGAGCGATTTCCGTAAAGACCTGACCACTTGCGCCTACTGCCCGAACACCTGCCGCCCGAGTTACGCGGCCAATGCAGCGGTGCAGATTGAGTCGCAGACACCCTCCGCCCTGTCGCTGATTACCCTGGCCGTGATCGACGGGCGAATCCCTTTTGACGCCGACACGCGCTCGGCCCTCGGCCGGCGCGAGGCTGCCAATGCCAGCGTGGGCCATTGCACCTACGGGCTGAACATGCCGATCCAGATCGATGCGGCATTGGCTGGCGTTGCCCCGGCATGAGCGCTATCCGACCCGCGAGCAGCGCGAGCGACACCCCCAACGCGACCGGCGCCACGGCGATGAAAAAGTCCTGGCTGATGGGCATCGACATGGGGGCCGGCAGCCTGAAGACCATGATCATCGATTCCGATGGCAAGGTTTGCGGCAGTGCGGCGGCGGATATCGCCACCCATTCGCCCAAGCCGCTGTGGAGCGAACAGGATCCGGCCGAATGGTGGCGCGCTGTCTGCAGCACGGTGCCGCTGGCCCTGGCCGAAGCGGGCATTGCAGCCACCGACATTGCCGCCATTTCGTTCAGCGCCGGCGCGCACACACCGGTGCTGGAAGATGCGCAAGGCAATCTGGTGCGTCCGGCAATCCTGTGGAACGACCAGCGCAGCGGCGAGGAATCACGCGAGCTGCAGGCCGCGCACGGCGATCGCATCCTGGCGCTGGGCCTGAACCGGCCGGCGCCAACCTGGACCATGCCGCAGTTCCTGTGGCTGGTGCGCCATGAGCCGGAAGCCGTGCGCAAGACGGCCCGTGTGTATGTCGCCAAGGATTGGTTGCGCTCGCGCCTGACCGGAACCTGGGAAACCGACCGCACCGAGGCAGTCGGCACCTTGCTGTTCGATCCGGCCCGGGACGCCTGGTCGCAAGAACTGTGCGAGCTCGCCCAATGGAACATCGCCACCTTGCCGCCACTGGTCAACCCGACCACCGTGGTCGGCAAAGTCACGGCCGATGCGGCCAGGCAAACCGGTCTTGCCGAAGGCACGCCCGTGGTCTGCGGCACCTCCGACACATCGGCTGAAACTTTCGGCGCCGGCTCGGTCGAAGCCGGCGATGGCACGGTCAAACTGGCCACAGCCGGCACCGTCAGCGTGGTCAGCAAGACGCCCCATGTGCATCCCACGCTGATCAATTATCCGCTGGCGGTGCCGGGGCTTTGGTATGTCATTACCGGCACCAATAGCTGCGCCTCGGCGCACCGCTGGTTCCGCGACCGCTTCCTGATGACGCCAGGCGCCGACGGCAGCGCCGTGTTTGCGGAAATGGATCGCCTGGCCGCCTCGGTCGCGCCGGGTGCTGAAGGATTGCTGTTCCATCCCTACCTGCAAGGCGAACGGGCGCCCTACTGGGACCCGCTGCTGCGCGCTGATTTTGTCGGCATGAGCTTCCGCCATGACAAGGCGCATTTTTCACGCGCCATCTATGAAGGCATTGCCTTTTCGCTGCGCGATGTGCTGGACCAGTTCCGGGCCCAGGGCATGGACATCAAGACCGCCCGCATCATCGGTGGTGGCTCCAAGAGCGCAACCTGGCGCCAGATCGTGGCCGACATCCTGAATGTAGAGATCCTGCTGCCCGAGACGACCGATGCGTCATTCGGCGCAGCCTTGCTGGCCGGCGTCGGGATCGGCGTGTTCAGCGATGAAATGAGCGCTGCCAAAAAATGCGCACGCATCGTCGACCGGTCGGTGCCGGATCCGGCCAGGGTTGCGTTCTACGACAAACTGTTTTGCATCTACAAGGATGCGCAGGCGGGCCTGGTGGCCGTGAACCATGCGCTGTCGCGGATGCCGGGATAAAAGATGGCGAAAATTTCTTTGGCGCAGGTCAGCAAACGCTACGGCGAACAGGCCGTGGTGGACCAGTTCAACCTGGACATGGCCGACGGCGAATTCATTGTGCTGGTCGGGCCATCCGGATGTGGAAAGTCGACCACCTTGCGCATGATCGCAGGACTCGAGGATGTCAGCGAAGGCAGCATACGCATCGGCGAGCGGGATGTGACACAGTTGCAGCCGGCCGAGCGCAATATCGCCATGGTGTTCCAGAACTATGCGCTGTATCCCCACAAGTCAGTCTATGAAAACCTGGCGTTCGGGCTGCGCATGCGCAAGAACTCCGCTGCCGAGATAGAAAAGAAAGTGCGCTGGGCGGCGCAGATGCTGAGCATCGAGAACCTGCTGCAGCGCAAGCCGCGCCAACTGTCGGGCGGGCAGATGCAACGGGTCTCGCTGGGACGCGCGCTGGTGCGCTCGCCCGAAGCCTTCCTGCTGGACGAGCCGCTGTCGAACCTGGACGCCAAGCTGCGCATTCGCATGCGTGAAGAAATCGCGCAATTGCACAAGCGGGTCGGCACCAACATGATTTATGTCACGCACGACCAGGTCGAGGCCATGACCCTGGGCGACCGCATCGTGATCATGAGCCAGGGCCGCATCCAGCAAGTGGGCAGGCCGCTGGAAGTGTACGACGCGCCGGCCAATCTGTTTGTCGCCGGCTTCATCGGCGCACCGGAAATGAACCTGGTCACGGGCATCCTGCAAGCTTCGCAGGGCAAGGTCGTGTTCCAGGCAGCGGGCATGTCGGTATCCCTGCCGGACCAACTGGTGCAGCGCGCCACCCCCGGCTCTCAGGTGGTATTGGGGATACGCCCCGAGCACGTGCGCATGCAAGGCGAAAGCGATACAGCCGCAGGCATTGCAGCGACCATCGCATTGGTCGAGCAAATGGGGCCCCATACATTGACCTTGCTGGAAACCCGGCCCGGCAACGGATCTGCCGCACCGGAGCGCATCCGTGTGCTGACGCCACGCCAGGATGAAATACGGGCCGGCGAACACTATCGCCTCATGTTCGAGCAAGCCCATCTGCATTTGTTCGATGCGTCGTCCGGGGTCAACCTGGCGCTGCCGTAAAGCCGTGGAAGTGAGAGTAGTCCCGAGATTGTTCAAAAAAACCGGAGGAGACTGAAGTGAAACAAAACAATGAACTCGATATCCTGGCGCAAGAAGCGGCAATTGCCCAGGCGCCAGCCCCTGTAGGCAGGCGCGACCTGCTGAAGTCGGTTGCCGCAGGCGTTGCGCTGATGACTGTCGGCGCGCCTGCCGTGATGGCCCAGCAAAAGACGCTGCGTTTCCTGAATGCCGAACCGGGCCGTGACTCGGTACGCGCACTGCGCGTGGCGGCAGCGGAGTATGAAAAGAAATTCGGTGTCAAGGTGGTAATCGATACCGTGCCGCCGGACGCTGCCTATTCCAAGATCCAGGCATCGATCGCGGCCGGCGCACCCTACGACATCGGCACCCTGGCTTTCGCCGGCCATGTGCTGCTGCTGGCCGAAGCCGGCAAACTGGTGCCGCTGACCAAACTGGTCAAAAAGCACAAGTGGGGCCCGAACATCCTGTTCCCGGTAAAGGGCGAGAATTACTGGTACCCGTACGACTACAACTTTTGCTGGATGTACTACCGCAAGGACCTGTACCAGCAAAAGGGCCTGAAAGTGCCGACCACGATGGACCAGATGGCGGAGAACTGCAAGGTGCTGACCGCTGACGGCAAGTTCGGCGCAGGCCACCCGGTCGGCGCAAACGCAGCAACCCAGTGGATGTCGATCGGCTACATCTGGGCTGACGGCGTGCGCATGCTGGACAAGAATTTCAAGCTGATCCTGGACAACGCTGAAATGAAGCCGAAGATGATCAACTATCTCGACTTCATGAAAAAAATGTCGCCCAGCATGCCTTCGGGCATGACCCAGGCATTGTTCGGCACCGTGCTCGGCCAGTATTCCGGCGGACAGATCGCGCATGCACCGTATGCCGGCCGCCTGATGGAAGTGATTGAAGACAAAGCCCCCGACCTGGTGAAGAGCACCGGCTTCTTCATGTATCCGGATAGCGCGGGCAAGGCGTCGGCAGTCAATCATGGCTACGATGGCTGGGTATTGCTGAATACGCCCATGAAGAACGAGTCGATGAAATTCATGGAATGGTTTACCGAAAACCATTACATCAACTTCCTGCATTCGGCGCCCTTGCACTTCCAGCCGCCGCGCATGGACGTGTATGACGATATCCGCTGGCGCGCTCACCCGCTGGTCGAGAAGCATGCCGAGCTGGTGGAATTCATGAAGAGCATGTTGACCCGCAAGGACGTGGCGATCCGCTCGATCGACACGGAAGGTCCGTCGATTGACCTGCGGCCCGGCAAGATGTTCGAGACCTTCGCGATTTGCGACGCGATCCAGAACGTCCTGTACAAAAACATGGCGTCTTCCGAAGCGGTCGATGTCATGTGCGCCAAGTACCGGACAGTGCTCTGACGCCCACGGCCTGACCCGGTTTCCGCCTGACGCTCGCGCGTCGGGCGGAATTCATGCGGAATTCGTGCAGCATTGGTGATGCATGAACGTCCGTGAAATACCCGTTGATATCCGTCTTCCGAGGCGTCGAGGCCCATGCTTTCTTTCCGTACCACGAGTGACAAGCTTCTATTGATTGCGTTCATCGCCAGCGTGCTCGTCACGCTGCTGCTGATTCTCTTTCCCGTGTTGCACGCGATCCAGCTCAGCTTCTATCAGTCCGAATCGTTTGTGTCGGCCCGCACCTGGGTCGGCCTGGCCAACTATTCCCGTGTGCTGAACGAACCGGCCTTCTGGCGCGCGTTCGGCGTTGGCGTCACCTTTGGCGTACTGACCATCGTATTCCAGGTCGTGCTGGGCATTGCTTGCGCGCTGTTGCTGGACCAGCCATTTTTCGGCCGGCCAGTGATCCGCGGCCTGGCCATCCTGCCTTACCTGTTGCCCACCGTGGTGGTCGCAGTCGCGTTCCAGTGGCTGCTCGACGGCAGCCTCGGACTGTTCACCATCTGGGCCGAACAGCTCGGGTTTGGCCGACCGGCCTGGTTTGAAAATCCGACGATGGCGATGATGATCGTGGTCGTTGCCAGCGTCTGGACCTGGACCCCCTTCGTGACCATTTCCTTCCTGGCGGCGCTGCAGACGATTCCGAAGTCGCTGTACGAAGCAGCGCGGGTGGACGGCGCCGGACCGGTAAGACGGTTCTGGCATGTGACCATTCCGATGCTGGTCCCGATGCTGATGGTGATCGTCCTGTTGCGCAGCATCTGGATGTTCAATAAATTCGACATCATCTGGCTGATGACCAAGGGCGGTCCCTTGTCCGCCACCGAGCATCTGCCGGTGATGGCATACCGGCGGGCGTTCATGCAATACGACGTTGGCGGCGGCGCCGCGATTGCGACCCTGTCGTTTGCCGTGCTGTCGGTGCTGATCCTGGTGTACTTCTATTTTTATCCGCTTGACGGAAAGGATGACAACGCATGAAAGGACGTTCCATTGCGTTGCGCACGATGACGCTGATCGCCGCGGCGATCCTCGGGCTGTGGTCGTTTTTCCCGATCTACTGGATGGTGGTTTCCAGCCTGCGCCCGGAACGCGACCTGTTCGCCAAGCCGACCCTGATCCCGCAAACGATAGACTGGAAATTCACGTCCTATCGCAACCTGCTGGAGCTGACCGATTACCCGCTGCAGTTCGCCAACAGTGTGGTGGTGGCCTTGGCCGTGGTGGTGATCACGCTACTGGTTTCGGTAGTGATTGCCTACGTGGTCACGCGCTACCGCGTGCCGGGCAAAACGCTGATCATCGCCAGCATGTTGTATGCGTACATGTTTCCGCCGCTGTTGCTGGCAATCCCCTTGTTGTCGATTTTTGCCCAGGCCGGCCTGGCCGATCACCTGATCGCCGTGGTGCTGGCGCATTGCACGCTGAGCATTCCGCTGGGCGTCTGGATGCTGTGGGGATTCTTCAAGGCCATGCCATTCGACCTGGAAGAAGCTGCCATGGTCGACGGCTGCTCGCGCGCCGGCGCTTTCTTCCGGATGGTGCTGCCACTGTCCCTGCCGGGCATCATCACGGTCGCGATTTTTTCGTTCCTGCTGTCGTGGACCGACTATGTGTTTTCGTACATCCTGGTCAATAGCGATGGCAACAAGACGCTGCCGGTCGGACTGGCGTCGATCCTGGGCACCTTCGACGCACGCTGGGGCGAGTTGATGGCAGGCGCGACATTGATCGCACTCCCCCTCTTCATCATGTTCATGTTCCTCAGCCGCTATTTCATCAAAGGCCTGGCTGCCGGCGCACTGAAAGGCTGACGATGGATCTGGGACTACAGGGCAAAGTTGCCATCATTACCGGCGGCGCACGCGGAATCGGCCTGGCACATGCCAGGGCACTTGGCCGCGAAGGCGCGATCATCGTCATCAACGAGCTCGATGCGAAGGCAGCAGCGCAAGCTGTCGAAGAGCTTGCGCGCGACGACATCCTTGCGGTGTCCTGCCTGGGCGATGCGGCGGATGAAGCGCTGGTGGTGGAAACGGTCGCACAGGTGGCGCAACGCTTTGGCCGCATCGATATCCTGGTCAACAACGCCGGGATCGGCGTCAAGCCTGCCTATCCGGTAGAGAACATGCCGGCGCAAGCCTGGGACCAGATGATCCATGTCCATATGAAAAGCACCTTCCTGTGGTCGCGTGAAGTGATACCGCACATGAAGGCGGGCGGGTTCGGGCGCATCGTCAATACCTCGTCGATGAATTTCACCGGCGGCGGCCGGCCCGGCGTGGCGCACTATGCCGCCGCCAAGGCCGGCATTTTGGGCTTTACCCAAACCTTGTCGAAAGAAGTGGGACCGTTCGGCATTACCGCCAACGCGATTGCCCCCGGCTATGTGGAAACCGACCTGATCGCACAATTTTCAGATGAAATGCGCCACCGCCTGACCAGCCAGAATCCGGTTGGCCGCACCTGCCAGCCATCCGAAGTCGCGGCGCTGGTCGCCTTCCTGTGCTCAAGCCAGGCCGGCTTCATCAATGGCGAGCATGTCTGCATCGACGGCGGCAGGCGCGACTTTTACTGGGGCAGTTGATTCAATCCAAGGACAGCGACATGGCAGTCAAGACAATCGGTTTTCCGGGCAGGTACCTGCAGGGTCCGGGCGCAATCAAGGAACTCGGTGCACTGCTGAAGGAATTCGGCAGCCGGGCGCCGGTGGTGGTGGCGGACGATATCGTCCGCCAGGCTGCCGGACAGGCGCTGGATGATGCGCTGGCGGCGGCCGGCATACAGGCCCTGCCCTTGCGCTTTGAAGGCGAATGCACGAAAGCTGCCATCGCCGCGCTGGCCGACCAGGCAGCGCGCCACGGCGCTGATTTGGTGATCGGCTTCGGCGGCGGCAAGACCATCGACACGGCCAAGGGCGTGGCCAAGGCAATCGGCGCGCGGCTGGTGATTGCGCCCTCGATCGCCTCCAACGATTCGCCGACCAGCCGCCTGATCGTGTTGTACGACGAACAGCACCGGATCGCCGGTGTCGACATGTTGTCGCGCAACCCGGACGTGGTGCTGGTGGACACCAGCATCATTGCGCGTGCGCCGGTCCGCTTTTTCATCGCTGGCCTGGGCGACGCGCTCAGCAAAAAATTCGAAGCAAGCCAATGCCATCTCGCGGGCGGCAAGAACTTTTTCGGCACCGAGTCGCTGCCAACGGCACGCCTGCTGGCCGAGCGATGCTATGAAACCATCCTCGAGTTTGGCGCCGATGCGGTCCAACAAGTACGCCTGCATGCCGCACCGAACGAAGCGGTCGAACGGGCCACGGAAGCGTCCGTACTGTTGAGCGGCCTGGGCTTCGAAAGCGGCGGACTATCGCTGTCGCATGCGCTCACGCGCGGATTCACCGCGCATCCGACATTGGGAAAATTCCTGCATGGTGAACTGGTCGCTTTCGGCACCATCGTCCAGTTGATTGCCGAAAACCGGCCCGCTGCCGAGGTCGAGGCGCACGCCAGCTTCTGCATGGAACTCGGCCTGCCCGTCAGTTTTGGCGAGATGAATGCAGCGGGCATGTCGGCCAGCGAGCTGGCCGACATTGCGCAGCTTACGCATGCGGCGCCCTATATCGGCAACCTGCAGCCGGCCGCAGATCCGGCGCGCATCGCTGCCTGCCTGATGGCGGCCGACCAGCTCGGGACACGCCTGCTGGCTTCAGGAAAAATACCGAAGTAATCGCTAATCAGGAATCCGCCGAGCGGGACAGCTGGCCGCCGGCGCTATGTACCTGCCCCCGGCACCCGCGCCGTCGAGCCGCGAATGATCAAGCCTTGCGGCTGCATCATCACATTGGTGGTTGTCTTGCGCCCTTCGATCAGGTCGATCAGGCCGATGGCGCCGTCGTAGCCCATTTGTTCGACCGGCATCTGTACCGTGCTCAGCGGTGGAAACATGGCTTCTGCAATCGGACCGTCATGCACCGTGACCACCGACAGGTCCTCGGGCACGCGTATGCCGTACTGCTGCAGCGCCATGATCGCGCCCGCTGCCGCCGCGAGGGTGATCGGGAAAACGGCGGTGGGACGTTGCTTTGCCTGCTCCAATACCTTGCGCATTGCTTGCGCGCCACCCTTGATGGTGTAGCCCGACACCGCCACCAGCTCCGGGTCGAATGCAATGCCAGCATCGGCCAGCGCATCGCGGTAACCCGCAAAGCGGCCGATACCCGTCGAGGGATTGAGCTGGCCGGACAGATGCGCAATCCGCGTGTGCCCCAGGCCGATCAAATGTTCCACCGCCAGCCTGGCCGCGGCATTGCTATCGAAATAAATCGAGTTGCTGATGCCGGGCCCGGTGCGATTCAATAACATGAACGGCACCCGCGCTTTTTGCGCCGCGCTCAGCACGACACTGTTGTCGTCCAGCGTCGTGATCAGCAGGCCGTCCACGCGATTGGTGCTGGCCAGCCTTTCATAGGCGGCGTCGTCGGAAGAGCCTTCTTCGATATGTGCGATCAGCAACGAATAGCCGCGCTCGCGGGCGCCACGCTCGGCGCCGATGATCATCTGGGAAAACACCGGGTTATCCAGTTGCGGCACCGCAATGCCGAGCGAAAAAGTCTTGGCCACCCGCAGGCTGCGCGCCGTGATGTTCGGATGGTAATCGAGGCTTTTTGCCGCCTCCAGGATCCTGTTGCGGGTGTCCTGGCCAACCCGCTGCTTGTTGTCGCCGCTCAACACGCGCGAGGCGGTGGACACATCCACGCCGGCCTGCAGCGCCACATCATTCAAGGTTGCGCGCAGGTTGTGCGGCGGCGGTGAAGGCCTTGCGTCGCTGGTTTTCTTCGGCATTTCAGAGGGCCTTTGCAACATGCGCTGGATCAAACAAGCACCACCCGGATAGCAGGGATTGGAGGCTGGAGAAAGTATATTGCATGCAGGAACACTATGCGGGATTTTGGCGCCGCCTGGCAGGTGTCACTTGCGGCGGGGCCGGCAGGCCAAGCATCTGCCGTGGTTTGCATTGTGCGCCAGGGAACAGACCTACAGATGGGAGCACCGGATCATTGATGCGACAATACGCGACCCCATATGCAGGCAAGCGACCAGGCCCGTCTGCTGCACAGTCGACCCGCTGCTCACGAATTCTAATCAGGAGTTGAATGAGAAATACCGAAGAAGGCGTTGTCTTTTCAGAAGCCCTGCGCGCACTGGCAGACGATACGTCCCGGGAACGCATTGCCATCAGCGACCTGCTGGCAGCCTTGGGCGACCGGGCGATCGGCGCGCTGATGTTCATTTTCGCCGTCCCGAATGTGCTGCCGACGCCGCCGGGAACCTCCACCGTGCTGGGCCCGCCGCTGATTTTCCTGGCGGCCCAACTGGCCTTTGGCCGCAAGCCGTGGCTGCCCAAATTCATCACCAAACGCTCGCTGGCGCGCACCGACTTCCTGGCGCTGATCAACCGCATCGTGCCCTGGCTGGAGCGGGCAGAAAAGCTGCTCCGTCCGCGCGCGACTTTCCTGGCCTCCCCGCCGATGGAATACGTGGTCGGCCTGATGTGCCTGGTATTGGCGGTGGTGCTGGCCTTGCCGATTCCGTTGGGGAACATGCTGCCGGCACTGGGCATCGCCATGCTTGCGCTGGGCATACTCGAGCGTGACGGCTATTGGGTGGCGGCTGGCCTTGCGGTGGGCGCCGGGGCTTTGGTATTCGTATCAGGCGTGGTCTTCGCGATGATCAAGGCGGGCCTGTTCCTGTTGACGCAAATGCTGGCTTAAGGCGCAGCGCCGCACCCCGGGAATCCCCCATGCAAATTGAATCGATCCGCCTGCGCCTGCGCGAGCTGGGGGCGCTGCCGGTTCACGAACAGCGCGTGCTGCGCGACTGGCTGCAAGTGCGGCCGCACGAACAGGGGCGACGCCGCCCCGATGACTTCCTGCCCAAGGCGCTGCGCGAGGCGCTGCCGCAAATCGACGGGGAACTGCACGCCCTGGCTCGGCTTGTTTCATCGCATGCAAGCGACGATGGGTCGGCCCGTTTGCTGGTCGGCCTGGGCGATGGCCAGACAGTGGAAAGCGTACTGCTGCCGCGCGACGGCGTGTGCGTCTCCAGCCAGGTGGGCTGCGCCGTGGGCTGTCAGTTCTGCATGACTGGCCGTAGCGGCCTGGTCCGCCAGGTAACGAGCGGCGAGATCCTCGCGCAAGTCGCACTGGCGCGCTCGATGCGCGCCGTGAAAAAAGTGGTCTTCATGGGAATGGGCGAGCCGGCGCACAACCTGGACAATGTGCTGGACGCGATCGAACTGCTGGGCGCCGAAGGCAATATCGGACACAAGAACCTGGTGTTCTCCACCGTCGGCGATCGCCGTGTATTCGAGCGCCTGCCGCTGGGCGTGGTGAAGCCGGCACTGGCCTTGTCGCTGCATACCACCAAGCCGGCCCTGCGCGCGACCCTGTTGCCGCGTGCGCCGGCCATCACGCCCACCGAACTGGTGGCGCTCGGCGAGCACTATGCGCGGCT
>NZ_JAUSNH010000194.1 GCF_030645335.1 Lacisediminimonas sp.
TGCACCATTGGCAATGTCATCGCCAAGTGCATATTCAGGTGAATCCTCCACATGGAAAGGCCCGAATACGGTCGACTCTGTGCAGCCTTCCGGCTTGCGATTGTTCTGTGCCGTGACCAGCATCGAGAGACCGAGGGTATCGGAAAGGAGGATAAACTCCTGGCGCTTGTCGGAGCACATGTGTCCGGTATCGGTAAGGAACTGGATTCCGGCGAACCATTCGGCCTCGGTCAATTTGACCTCGCGCGCAAAAGAGTGAAGATGCTGGACAAGGCTGGTCATAATTTGCCTGAAACGCTCGTTCGGCATCTCGGCATGGCGCGCGAGCACAGCTTGGGTAATCGTGTCTTCGTTCAGATTGCGCATAATCCTCGCCTTGTCTATGTTGTTTTTTGTTGTGGGGATAATATAGGCCCACAAAAAATAAAAAAGAACAGAAAATCTGGAAATCTCTTTTTCACTGAATGAAAAACTGGAGTGGGCGATGGACCGTTGGACCGAATTTGAATTGTTTGTGCAAACAGCGGAATTAGGCAGCCTGTCAAAAGCCGCCGAGCAGCTGGACATGTCCAATGCGACAGCTAGTCGCTGCTTGGCCTCACTGGAAAAACGTCTTGCTGCCCGCCTGATCGAACGCAATACCCGGCGCTTGGCGCTGACCGAAATTGGAGAGAGTTTTTACCGGCGTTGTAAAAGCATACTGGCCGAAATGAAGGAAGCCGAAGCAATGGTCAATGCGACAACGTTCGATCCATCGGGCACGTTGCGAATTACAGCCTCACTGTCGTTTTGCATGAAGCACATCACCCCGTTGCTGCCGGAATTCACGTGCATGTATCCAAATATCGATGTCCAAATAGTCGCGGCCAACCGTTACTTCGACTTGATTGATAATGGCATCGATGTGGCGATCCGCACTAAGGAATACGAATCCGATTCCGACATAACAGTGCGTAAATTAGCGCAGACGCGCCGCGTCTTGGCGGCGTCGCCATCGTATCTCGTCAGGAACGGCACTCCGCAGACGATTGAGGATCTAGCGCACCATAAGCTGCTGCTCTACACGTACGCTAATAAACCGAACGAGTTACATTTCACACGCGATAACAAAACGCAGATCATCAAGGTCCGAAGCTTGCTCGAGGCCAACGATGGGCAGATTTTGCGGACAGCAGCCTTGGAGGGACTCGGCATCCTCATTCAGCCCAACTACATAATCTATGACGATGTGGTCGCCGGCCGACTGATTCCAATACTTGAAGAATGGGATCTGCCTAAACTCTCCATCAACATCGCATATCAGAGGCGCAAGAATTTGCCGGCCAGAGTGCGTGCGTTTATCGATTTCCTCATCCAGCATTTTCGTGAAAAGGACCATGAACGGAAATGGACCAGGTAGACCGGTAATCCCCCCGGAAACTAATCGAGGTGGGTTCAACCGGTCAGCGCAACACCTTTATTTTATAGATCGAATAAGATCAGGAGGTGTGCGATGGTCAGTGTTTATGGAGGGATGACTCATGATCGCAAAGCGCGAATCTGGCAGCTATGGCGGCAGGGCCGTCCCATGAGTGAAATCGCCCGCGATATAGAAAAGCCGCCGGCAACCGTCTATTCTTACCTTCTCTATCATGGTGGCGTCACGCCACGGCCCCGGGTTCGTCGCGCAAGCAGCCTGTCCCTGGAGGAGCGTGAGGCGATCTCCCGGGGCGTGGCGCGTTCTCAAAGCATTCGCAGCATTGCCACAGAGTTGGGTCGGGCGCCGTCCACCATTTCACGGGAAATATCGCGCCATGGCGGCAGCAACCAATACCGTGCTTGCAATGCATAAAAGGCATTCCTCAAGAGCAGCAAACGTCCCAAGACACTGCTTCTGGCCGAGAATGCGGCGTTACGAAAACTTGTCATAAAATTGCTGGAGTCGGATTGGTCACCCGAACAAATATCGGGATGGCTGAAAACGCGATCTCCTGATGGAAAGACCATGTGCGTGTCGCATGAAACGATCTGTAAATCGCTCTTCATCCAGACACGAGGGGTGTTGCGTGAAGAGCTGAAAAAGCATCTGCGTACCAGGCGTATGTTTCGCCAGGCGAAATCACATAAGACGGGTAGAAGAGGTCAGATTGCAGATGCGATCTCTATCCGTGAACGACCAGCGGAAATAGAAGATCGGGCGATCCCGGGACACTGGGAAGGCGATCTTGTTATCGGGAGTGGCAACAGCGCCATTGCGACAGTGGTCGAATGCCATTCCCGGTTTACGGTGTTGTGTAAGGTCGGGAGCAAAAATGCTGCCATTGTCGTGCAATCACTGACCACGCAAATGAAGAAGCTGCCGCGGCATGTCCTGAAAAGTTTGACCTGGGATCGGGGGCAAGAGCTCTCGGCTCACAAGACATTTACAATGGCAACGGATATGGCAGTGTATTTCTGCGATCCGAGAAGCCCATGGCAGCGAGGAACGAATGAAAATACAAACGGACTGCTGAGGCAGTACTTTCCAAAAGGGAGCGGACTGGCGATGTACACTCAAAGTCAGCTGAATGCCATCGCGGCAAAATTAAATGCCCGGCCGCGAAAAACGCTGGGCTTTAGAACACCAGCTCAGGTGTTTAACGAAGCGTTGCGCTGACCGGTTGAACCCACCTCGATTAAAAATGGGGGGATTACCGCAGCGCCAGCAAACACACCTTCGCGATTCGAGATTCATTTGGACAGAGGGCCATCAGTCAATCAATCTGATACGCAAAACTTTCCTTGTACTGCCTCTGTTTTTA
Source organism: Lacisediminimonas sp. (assembly GCF_030645335.1). Lineage (GTDB taxonomy): Bacteria > Pseudomonadota > Gammaproteobacteria > Burkholderiales > Burkholderiaceae_D > Lacisediminimonas. The sequence continues at coordinate 2,781 of NZ_JAUSNH010000194.1, forward strand.
CCGTCCCGAACCTAGGAGAATCAGTTTGAATTCAAAAGCAATTTGTGCTCTGGTCGTTGGGAGCTTGAGGCGCAGCTGCGGTCGATATGTCAACAGCCGGGTGGATAGATGTACCAATACGATGAATATGACCGAACGCTGGTGAGTGAGCGGGTCGCGGAATTCCGTGACCAAGTCGCTCGCCGCCTTTCAGGTGAACTGTCTGAGGAAGAGTTTCTGCCGTTACGCCTCCAGAACGGCTTGTATATGCAAAAGCATGCCTACATGCTGCGTGTGGCAATTCCCTACGGCGTGCTCTCTTCGGCCCAACTCAGAATGCTCGCCCACATCGCCAGGAAATACGATCGCGGGTACGGGCACTTCACGACGCGTCAGAACATCCAGTACAACTGGATCAAACTGGAAGAGGCACCTGATATTCTTGCCGAGCTAGCCTCGGTCCAGATGCATGCGATCCAGACGTCTGGCAACTGCGTCCGGAACATCACCACCGAACAGTTTGCAGGGGTAGCCCAGGATGAACTCCTGGACCCTCGTCCGTTGGCGGAGATATTGCGCCAATGGTCCACGCTCAATCCTGAGTTTGCGTTCCTGCCCCGGAAGTTCAAGATCGCGCTGTCATCGTCGAAAGAAGACAGGGCCGCAGTTCGCATGCATGACGTCGGTATCTACGTATACCGGAACGACGCCGGCGAGAAGGTCCTGAGTGTCTTCGCCGGCGGAGGCCTGGGCCGAACTCCGATCCTTAGCTCGCAGATCCGTGACAACCTGCCATGGCAACACCTGCTCTCCTATGTCGAAGCCATCCTACGCGTCTACAACCGCTATGGCCGGAGGGACAACAAGTACAAAGCGCGGATCAAGATCCTGGTCAAGGCAATCGGCGCAGAAGCCTTCGCCGCGGAAGTGGAAGCAGAATGGGCCTACCTCAAGGACGGACCGGCGACCTTGACTGAGCAAGAGTACGAGCGAGTGGAGCATTTCTTTCGACAGGATGGCTATGAGGCGTCGGTTGATGACGGATCTTTTGACGTCAAGATCGCTGGGGATAAGCGTTTTGCGCAATGGCTAAAGAGGAATGTACGGGCGCACAAGGTCCCGGGATACGCCACGGTAACTTTGTCTACCAAACCCGGCTCTGCGGTTCCCCCGGGCGACGTCACTGCCGAGCAGATGGACCGGATTGCCGAGTGGGGGGAGCTGTACGGGTTCGGCGAGATTCGCATCGCCCACGAGCAGAACGTCATTCTGCCTGATGTCCGCAGGCAGGACCTCTACGATCTATGGAAGCACGCCGTCGCGGCGGGACTTGCGACGCCCAACCTGGGACTTCTGACGGACATGATTGCCTGCCCAGGCGGGGACTATTGCTCCTTGGCAAACGCCAGGTCCCTGCCGATTGCTGCGGCAATTGCGGAGCGGTTCGATGACCTCGACTTCCTTTGCGATCTTGGTGATCTGTCCCTCAACATCTCCGGTTGCATCAACGCATGTGGTCACCACCATATGGGCAATATCGGGGTGCTCGGCGTCGACAAGGACGGCGAGGAGTGGTACCAGGTGACGATAGGTGGAGCGCAGGGCAACCGGTCTGCCCTCGGTAAGGTAATTGGTCCGTCTTTTCGCGCTGAGGAGATGCCCCGCGTTATTGAGCGCATTGTCGAGACGTTCTGCCTGCATCGCGTCCAGGACGAACCGTTCATCGACACTTTGGGCAGGATCGGAGCCGAGCCGTTCAAGGCCAACGTGTACCGCGAAGCCGCTTGATGAAAGGAACACCGAGATGTCAAAAATCATCAAGCTGCTCGCGGGGAGCCCTCAGGTCGTCGAAGACGACTGGAGCGTGATGCGAGAGCCGTACGTGCCTGGTGTCCCGCACAGTTCCCGCACAATCTTCCCGTTCTGCATCCTGCAAACGCATGCCAGCCCAGAAACCCAGGAAGTCCGGGCGGTCTGGATCTCACCGGACGATGACTTTGAACCCATGGTCGCCCGGCTTCTTGAACTGGACCTGATTGCTGTCGATTTTCCTGTTTTCCGTGACGGGAGGGGATACAGCATTGCGACCTTGCTTCGCACGCGTTATGGATGGACGGGGGAGCTGCGTGCGATAGGAGATGTATTACGTGATCAGGTCAATTACATGCGCAGGTGCGGGTTCGATGCTTTCGCAGTACGTTCCGATAAGGACATCCACGATGCGATCAAAAGTTTTACTCACTACAGCGTGAGGTATCAGGGCGCCGTAGATAATCCTGTCCCGCTTTTCAGGCTGCGCAACGGTCAGCAGAAGGTCTGAGAACTGCGTTCGGGCAAACATATTGCAGGTTCAACAAAACACGACGAGGAACCCGATAAAACAAGTACACGTCATAAAAAACTACGTACGCCAAACGGAAATCTATGTGAGACAAGCGAAACGCTGGTATGCGAGCCGGCGATAGGTGTGCGTCCGGCAGATGCAACGCTATAAATGGCTTGCCGAACGTTTTTTTAAAAGGATTTCGTGTGCAGAAATTCAACATTCTCAGTTCTATCTTGCAGAACCCGATTATCGGTATTGTCCGGGCTTCTGACGCCGACGCCGCACTCCAGTTGGCGGATGCATGTATTGCTGGCGGCATCACAGCCTTGGAAGTTTCACTGACGACCCCTGATGGGCTCGATATCATCCGCTCGCTCGTCAAGCGCTATGGCGACAACGCCGTTATCGGAGCCGGGACTGTGCTTGACGCTGCAACGGTGCGCTTGGCGATTCTGGCCGGCGCGCGTTTCATTCTGTCCCCCAGCTTCGATCCAGAAGTAATTCAGACCTGCAGCCGTTACCAGATAGTGTCGATGCCAGGAGTTGCAACGGCCACTGAGGTGGTGAAAGCCATGGAGATCGGTGCCGATATCGTGAAGGTTTTCCCGGGCGATGCATTCGGCCCAACCTACCTGAAGGCACTACGCGCGCCGCTGCCGCATGCGCCACTCATGCCCAGCGGAGGTGTCACCCTTGAAAATATGGAAACTTGGTTTGCCTGTGGCGCTGTCGCGGTAGGAGTAGGCGGCAGCCTGACTGCTCCAGGAGCATCCGGTGACTATGAAAAAGTGACCGACAATGCCAAGGCATTTGTCAGTGCGCTCAAACGGATACAAACAACAAGTGCCTGCTCAGCATGAAAGCTAATTTTAAGAACAAAACCATAGCAAGCCTGCTATCCCTGTTCGTCGGTGCCCTCGGCCTTCATCGGTTCTACCTTTATGGTCGCAAGGATGTCCTTGCATGGGTCTATGTGGTTACGAGCGTTATCTACCTGATGATTTTTGCCGTTTCCTTACTGAATGAATCGCTGGCAATGAGTGTGGCGCGCCTTTTCCCTATGCCAGTGTTTGTGGCAGCGATCGAAACTCTTGCAATTGGTCTGACAGACGACAGGAAGTGGGACAAGCGGCATAACACTCGCTCTCTGATTCAATCCCGGTCCAGGTGGCCACTTGTCGTACTGCTTGTCCTGACGCTGTTTATAACGTACACCGGCTTCATAGCAAGCTTGGCGAGGGCGATAGATTTGCTCTACACCGGTGGATCATTTGGGTAGTGGACTTAAACCCAGCAATTTCTACAGAAATTGTTGTCTTACGGACAGGTGATGCATGCAAACCAAGAACACAAAGAAACCGGAGACGCGCTCGTTCATCAGCACCATGATGGCCATCGCCTGGTCCTTTATCGGCCTCAGACGACGGAAAGATTTTGAGCAGGACATCGGCCGGATGAACCCGCTATATGTCCTCATTGCGGCCTTAATCGGCGTCGCTATCTTCATCGGGATACTGCTTGCGGTTGTAAAGTACGCCGTGTCCTAGACGTGGGCAACTAGCATTCGAATTACACCACATTAGAAGGACTTCCCTTTGTTTGAGAATTTTGCCGCAACAGCTGGGGACCCTATCCTGACGCTGCAGGAAGACTATGCCAAAGATGAGCGCCCCGGCAAAGTTTACCTCAGCATTGGTCTCTACTACGATGAAGTAGGCTGTATCCCGGAGCTTTTGTCCGTCAGGAGTGTTAATTTTCACCAATGTATGCCCCACTTTTTCCACAATTAAGTGACCCGTCCTAGACACTGGAAATTCGCTTCCTTGGTGCCGTTCGCGAAAAATTCCCGGGTCCCTCATCAATGAAAAATCGGTTCCAATCTTCGTGAAAATAAACAGACTTACCGGGCGGTGATCACCATATGACCATTACATCGAGAAATTTCGGGCATATTGTTGCCAACGATGGTGAATTGCGGCAGGCCGTTGGCCAGATGGACTTCCACGGTGACAGGCGGCGCGCGCATGCCCGCCAGTCCGCGACTTTTCAATACGGCCAGGCTCATGTCGTCCGCGCTCCGCGAGGGAAAGCTGCGGATCATCGGCCGGCATGGCTGACCGGGGAAGGACTGTTAAACAGGCATGCGAACGGGCGTCGAACCCTGAAACTAATTGCCGGCAACCGGTCAGGGGCGATCCTTCATTTGCGCTTCGAATTCCGCCAGCCGTGCTTCCAGCTCTTCAAGGCGAGCGCGGGTCTTGGCCAGCACCTGCGCCTGGATATCGAATTCCTCGCGAGTCACGACGTCGAGCTTGGACAGCCCCTGGGTCATCATCGCCTTGACGTTCTTTTCTATATCCCGGGCCGGCGAATTCTCCAGCGCCTTGTTGACCCGTTGCTGGAAATCCTGAAAAAAGTTGTTCTTTTCCATTTTTGACTATCACCCGGAGTGCATTGATGCGCCGTTGTGGTGCGCGAAATGATTTTCGCATTCGTTTGGTGCGCCTGCCATCAGGCGGGGGCACCGGCGGTGCACATAAGCGGCGCGGGATGCAAATAAGGATACCGGAAAGGCGTGCAAGAAGCTGGCACGTTCCCTGCTAAATGTTGCCTAGCGATCACAATTTCCGTGCTCCAAAACCGAATTCATTACCGATCAACATCACAAGGGAAATGCCATGAAAAAAACGATGCTATTCGCTGCCATGCTCGCTACGTTTGCCGGTTCGGCTGCCGCCCAGACGGCCGCACCCGCATCGCCGCACACACTGACCGGTAACATGACGCTGGCGACCGATTATCGGTTCCGCGGCATTTCCCAGACATTTCGCGGCCCGACCTTGCAAGGCGGTTTTGACTACAGCCACAGCAGTGGCCTTTATCTTGGCAACTGGAACTCGAATGTCAGCACCAACCAGTTCAACAATGGCGCTGGCATTGAAATCGACATTTATGGCGGCTACAAGTGGGAAGTCGCCAAGGGCGTGACGGCGGACGTTGGTCTGTTGTACTACTACTACCCAGGCGCCGAAATCGCAGCCCTGCGCAGCAAGTACAACAACGGCGAAATCTATTTCGGCGGAACCTGGCAATGGCTGAGCGTCAAGTACAGCTACGGCCTGACCGACTTCTTCGGACTCAACGGCACCACGTCCAACGCCTTGTTCACGCTGGCGCCGAACGGCAATTCGAAGGGTTCCGGCTACCTGGACATCACCGGTAACTGGGAAGTGGCTCCAAAAACCACGTTTACTGCCCACCTCGGCCGTCAAATGGTCAAGAACTACAGCGCGGCCAGCTACACCGACTATAAACTCGGCATTGCCAAGGACTATGGTTTCGCCACGGTCGGCCTGGCGCTGGTCGGCACCAACGCCAATGCTGCCCAGTACACCATCACCAGCACTGGCGGCACATCGATCAGGGACGTGGGCCGGCCTTCGGCAGTGCTGTCCGTTTCCAAAACGTTCTGATCCACTTGACGAGGTTCTCATGAAACTCCTGACTGCAATCATCAAGCCGTTCAAGCTCGACGAGGTGCGGGAAGCCTTGTCCGCCATTGGCGTACAAGGCATCACCGTGACCGAGGTCAAGGGCTTCGGGCGCCAGAAGGGCCACACGGAGCTGTACCGCGGTGCTGAATACGTGGTCGACTTCCTGCCCAAGACCAAGATCGAGGCGGCTGTCGACGATGACATCCTCGAACGCGCAATCGAAGCGATCGAAACCTCGGCCCGTACCGGCAAGATCGGTGACGGAAAAATCTTCGTCTACGATCTGGAACAGGTGGTGCGGATCCGCACTGGCGAGACTGGCAAAGACGCACTCTGACTGAGGACAATATGACAATCAAACTCTCTAGCCTGCTGGCTGCTGGCGCCCTGGCGCTGGCTGTCGGCTTTTCCGGGCTGACTTCGGCTGCCGATTTACCGAAGGCAGATGCTGCTCCTGCGGCATCCGCACCGGCTGCTTCCGCTCCTGCTGCTTCTGCACCCGCAGCCGCGCTTGCTGCCCCGGCCGCTGTTGCCGCGGCGGCAGCTCCGGCTGCTGCTGCACCTGCTGCAGCGGCGCCCGTCCCCAACAAGGGCGACACCGCCTGGCTGATGACCGCGACGCTGCTCGTGATCATGATGTCGGTCCCGGGCCTGGCATTGTTCTACGGCGGCCTGGTCCGTTCCAAGAACATGCTGTCGATCCTGATGCAAGTGTTCATGGTGTTCTCGCTGATTATCGTGTTGTGGTGCATCTACGGCTACTCACTGGCGTTTACCCAGGGCGGCAGCTTCATCGGATCCTTCGACCGGCTATTCCTGAAAGGGATCACGGGCGACACGGTGACTGGCACCTTCAGCAAGGGGGTCGTGCTGCCTGAGTTCACGTTCATCGCCTTCCAGGCAACCTTCGCGGCCATCACCTGCGGCCTGATCGTGGGCGCTTTTGCCGAGCGCGCCAAGTTCTCGGCAGTGCTGCTGTTCATCACGCTGTGGTTCACGTTTGCTTACCTGCCGGTTGCGCACATGGTCTGGTTCTGGGCCGGTCCGGATGCCTACACCGATGCCGCAGCGGCAGAGAAAGCAGGCGCGGTCGCAGGCTGGCTGTTCCAGAAAGGCGCGCTTGATTTTGCCGGCGGCACCGTCGTGCATATCAATGCTGCGGTCGCTGGCCTGGTCGGCGCCTATGTAATCGGCAAGCGGATCGGCTACGGCCGTGAAGCGATGGCGCCACATTCGCTGACAATGACCATGATCGGCGCTTCGCTGTTGTGGGTGGGCTGGTTCGGCTTCAACGCCGGTTCGGCGCTGGAGGCAAACGGTTCGGCAGCGCTGGCGTTCATCAACACCTTGCTGGCAACGGCAGCAGCAGTGGTTGCCTGGACCTTCGGTGAGTGGATGTCCAAGGGCAAGCCTTCGATGCTGGGCGCAGCTTCCGGTGCGGTGGCGGGTCTGGTGGCGATCACGCCGGCAGCTGGTTTCGTCGGCACGATGGGCGGCCTGGTGATTGGATTGTTGGCCGGTATCGTCTGTCTGTGGGGCGTCAATGGTCTCAAGCGCATGCTGGGTGCGGATGACTCGCTGGACGTCTTCGGCGTACACGGTGTGGGCGGTGCATTGGGCGCCATCCTGACCGGTGTGTTTGCCGCACCGTCACTCGGTGGCACCGGCATCTATGACTATGTCGCCAACAAGGTATCGCCGGATTACTCGATCGCCGGACAGGTCTGGATCCAGTTGCAGGGCGTGATCACAACCGTGATCTGGTCCGGCGTGGTGGCATTCATCGCCTTCAAGCTCGTTGACATGCTGGTCGGACTGCGCGTACCTGAAGACCAGGAACGTGAAGGCCTCGATATCACCAGCCATGGCGAGTCTGCGTATCACGGTTAATTGCAGCAGATGGTGTAGTCTCCTCCGGTAGTTTCCCGTTCGCGGGTTCTAAAGCGCCTCTAGCCGAGGCGCTTTTTTTTCGCGCCCGGCGCTTGGGGGGGTGGCCCGCCCTTTAAAAACCGGCCGGCGCCCCCATTTTTTTAGACCTCCCCCGCAGTGGGCGGCAAGTCTGCACAGCGTGCTTGTCCGCGTGCATGCGGGAATACCGCTAGAATCCTGCTGTCATGAATTGAAAGCAACTTATGGTTCCGCATCTGGTCACGGCCCTGAATGGGCCACTGCTTGACCTCGAAAAGAAGATACTCGCCGCCACCCCGGCGATCGAACGCTGGTTCCGGCTCGAATGGCAGGAGCACACGCCGCCGTTTTACTGCTCGGTGGACTTGCGCAATGCCGGTTTCAAGCTGGCGCCGGTTGACACCAACCTGTTCCCGGGTGGATTCAACAACCTGTCACCCGAAATGTTGCCGCTGGCGGTGCAGGCGGCAATGGCGGCGATCGACAAATATTGTCCGGACGCCAAGAACCTGCTGTTGATACCGGAGGGGCATACCCGCAACACCTTCTACTTGCAGAACGTGGCGCGGCTGATGCAGATATTCCGCCAGACCGGCCTGAATGTCCGTCTCGGGTCGCTTTCGGAAGATGTGCGTGAGCCCACCCCGATCGATTTGCCGGATGGCTCCACGATTGTGCTGGAGCCGCTCGAACGCCAATCCAACGGCCGTCGGGTGGGACTCAAGAATTTCGACCCCTGCACGATCTTGCTGAACAACGACCTGTCGGCCGGCCTGCCGCCGATCCTGGAAAACCTGCACGAGCAATACCTGTTGCCGCCCTTGCATGCCGGTTGGGCCGTGCGGCGCAAGAGCAATCACTTCGCGGCGTACGACGAGGTGGTCAAGAAATTCGCCAAACTGATCGATGTCGACCAGTGGATGCTCAATCCCTATTTCGCCAAATGCAGCGGCGTCGATTTCCAGGAGCGCACCGGCGAGGATTGCCTGGCCACCGGCGTCGATACCCTGCTGGCCAAGATCCGCAAGAAGTACAAGGAATACGGCATCAAGGAGACGCCGTTCGTGGTCGTCAAGGCCGACGCCGGCACCTACGGCATGGGCATCATGACCGTGCGCGACGCCAGCGAAGTGCGCGACCTCAATCGCAAGCAACGCAACAAGATGTCGGTCGTCAAGGATGGCATGGAAGTGACGGATGTCATCATCCAGGAAGGCGTGCATACTTTTGAACGCATCAACGATTCAGTGGCCGAGCCGGTCGTCTACATGATCGATCGCTATGTCGTGGGCGGCTTCTATCGTGTGCATGCAGAGCGTGGCGTGGACGAGAACCTGAACGCGCCGGGAGCGCATTTCGTGCCGCTGGCGTTTGCGCACCAGCATGCCTTGCCCGACCTGCTGGCCAAGCCGGGCACGGCGGCGCCCAACCGTTTTTACATGTACGGCGTGGTTGCGCGCCTGGGCCTGTTGGCCGCATCGATCGAACTCGAAAAAACCGATCCCAATCCGGAAATTTATTGATGAAAATAGCCTTCGCCACAGATCCTCTCGCCGGCTTCAAGACGTACAAGGATTCCACCTACGCGATGATGGTCGAGGCGGCGGCGCGCGGGCATAGCCTGCATGTGTTCCAGCACAAGGACATGGCGGTGGTCGGCGGCAAGGTGCTCGCCAATACCTCGCGCATCGAGCTCACGGGCGACCCGCTGCACTGGTATCGCGCCGATGCGCCCGAGAGCCGGTACCTGCGCGAATTCGACGCCATCATCGAGCGCACCGACCCGCCGTTCAACATGGAGTACATCTACGCGACCTATCTGCTGGAGCTGGCGCAGAAAGACGGTGCGCGCGTATTCAACAAGCCCGAAGCGATTCGCAGCCACAATGAAAAGCTCGCCATCGTGCAATTCACGCAATTCACCGCGCCGACCCTGGTGACCAGCGATGCTGCCCGCATCCGCGCCTTCCATGCGGAGCATCTGGATGTGATCCTCAAGCCGCTCGACGGCATGGGCGGCGCCGGGATTTTCCGGGTTGGCCGGGATGGCATGAACCTGGGCTCGATCATCGAGCTACTGACCCACGACGGCCAGCGCACCATCATGGTCCAGCGCTACATTCCTGAAATTGTCGATGGCGACAAGCGGGTGCTGGTGATTGGCGGACAGGTGGTGCCGTACAGCCTGGCGCGCATTCCGCAAGCAGGCGAAGTGCGCGGCAACCTGGCCGCCGGCGGCACCGGCGTTGCCCAGTCGCTGTCGCTGCGCGACCGCGAGATCGCCACCACCCTGGGGCCGGTTTTGAAGGAGCGCGGCCTGTTGCTGGTAGGATTGGACGTGATTGGCGACTATCTGACCGAAGTCAACGTCACGAGTCCGACGTGTTTCCAGGAAATCCGCGAACAGACGGGTTTCAACGTCGCCGGCATGTTCATCGATGAACTTGAGAAATTGATGTAGTCGCTGCGGGCCTTGGCCCGAGCGATTATTTGCGGAAATTCAAACCACGATATGGTTGGTATATTGCTCCTGACGCATGCGCCGCTGGGTCAGGCATTCATTGACGCGGCCACGCACGTATTCCGCAGCCGGCCCGAGAGGCTGGAGGCGGTCGACGTGTCGGCCGACCAGGACCCGGCCCAGGTCAGGCAGCTGGCCATGGCTGCCATCGACCGTATCGATGACGGCAGCGGCGTACTGGTCATCACCGACGTGATGGGTGGAACGCCGTGCAATTGCACGCTGCAACTGTGCCAGCCGGATCGGGTGGAAGTCATCGCCGGCATCAGCCTGCCGATGCTGCTGCGGGCGATCACGTATCGCACCGACACTCTTGACGTCGTGGTCGAGATGGCGCTCGCCGGTGGGCAGAGCGGCGCAGTGCGCGTGGATAACCGGGTACGCCTGTCACCAAACTGATTACAAGAACCAGCGATACGGCCATGATCGAGAAAGAAGTCGAAATCATCAACAAGCTGGGCCTGCATGCACGGGCCTCGGCCAAGTTCACGCAACTGGCAGCCAAGTACAAGAGCGACGTCTGGATGTCGCGCAACACGCGGCGTGTCAACGCCAAGTCGATCATGGGCGTGATGATGCTGGCGGCCGGCAAGGGGTCGACGGTCAAGCTGGAAGTCGATGGCGCAGACGAGGCCGATTGCCTGGAAGCGCTGCTGGGCCTGATCCATGCCCGCTTCGGCGAAAACGAGTAGCGCCGGTTTTCGCCAATATGGACAAAGCTACTTCGTCATTTTCCTTGCATGGCATTCCGGTTTCGCGCGGGATTGCCATCGGTCGGGCGCACATCTTTGCGCCTGCTGCGCTCGACGTGCGGCATTACCTGGTTCCGGAGCAGCAGGTCGAAAACGAAGTGCAGCGCCTGCAGGATGCGCTGGCCACCGTGCAGCGCGAACTGCAGACCATCTGGAGCGACCTGCCGCCCGATGCGCCGGCCGAGCTCGGCGCCTTCATCGACGTGCACGTGCTGATCCTGTCGGATCCAATGATTTCCGAAATGCCGCTGGAGATCATTCGCAAGCGCCACTACAACGCTGAGTGGGCGCTGGTCACGCAGATCGACGAGCTGTCGGCGCAATTCGAAGAAATCGAAGACCCCTACCTGCGTGAGCGCAAGAATGATATCGGCCAGGTCGGCGAGCGGGTATTGAAGGTGCTGACCGGCACGGCCAGCAAGCTGCCCGCAGTCGACGCCGACGAGTCGTATGCGCAAATGATTGTCGTCGCCCACGACGTCTCCCCGGCCGACATGCTGCAATTCCGCCACAGCGCCTTTGCCGGATTCATCACCGACCTGGGCGGCCAGAACTCGCATACGGCGATTGTCGCCCGCAGCCTCGATATTCCGGCGGTGGTGGGCCTGGCCAATGGCTCGTCGCTGGTGCTGCAGGACGACTGGATCGTCATCGACGGCGACGCCGGCGTGGTGATCATCGATCCGTCACCGCTGGTGCTGCAGCAATACCGGGAGCGCCAGCAGTTGCTGGTGCGAGAACGCAAGAAATTGAGCCGCTTGCGCAAGACGCCTGCCATCACCATCGATGGCACGCCGATCGACATGATGGCCAATATCGAACTGCCCGAGGACTGCGCAACCGCGATGGAAGTCGGTGCTACCGGCGTTGGCCTGTTCCGCTCCGAGTTCCTGTTCCTGGGGCGGATCCATGCCGGTCGCCTGCCCACCGAAGACGAGCAGTTCGAGTCCTATCGCCAGGCGGTAGTGGCAATGAAGGGCCGGCCGGTCACCATCCGCACGCTCGATATCGGCGCCGACAAGCCCTTGCATCCGCACCATTCCGACGAAACCGCACTCAATCCCGCGCTCGGGCTGCGCGCCATCCGCTATTGCCTGACCGAGCCGCAGATGTTCCTGACCCAGTTGCGCGCCATCCTGCGCGCCTCGGCCTACGGTCCTATCCATCTGCTCATACCGATGCTGGCGCATGCCTTCGAAATCGACCAGACGCTGCTGATGGTGGAGCAGGCCAAAGCCCAGTTGCGCCAATCAAAGCGCAAATTCGACGAGCAAATCCCGGTCGGCGCAATGATCGAGATCCCGGCGGCTGCGCTGTCACTGCCGCTGTTCGTCAAGCGCATGGATTTCCTGTCGGTCGGCACCAACGACCTGATCCAGTACACCCTGGCGATTGACCGGGTCGACCATGAAGTTGCCCACCTGTACAACCCGCTGCACCCGGCAGTGCTGCACCTGATCGGCACCACGATCTCGGCCGGCGCCAAGGCCGGCAAACCGGTTGCCGTATGCGGCGAAATGGCGGGCGACATCCGGCTTACCCGGCTGCTGCTGGGCATGGGACTGCGCCAGTTTTCGATGCATCCGGGCCAGATCCTGGCGGTCAAGCAAGAGGTGCTCAACACCGACCTCAGCCTGATCAGTGCGCAGACCCGCAAGATACTGCGCGCCTATGACCCCGATACGATCAACGAGGCGGTCGAGCAGTTGCGGGAGATGTGAGCATCGTATATTCTTGGAACACTGCGCCGATTTGAACGGCGGCCGGAGCATTTGGCCGATCCAGCTTGCGGGCGCATGGGGCAAGTCCCCGTATAAATTCGGCTAAAGCGAGCTACCTGGCAGGTTCTGGATTAGCCCGACAAGCTGAATGCTTCTCGGGCTTTTTGTTTTTCGGCGTTCGACTCCTGCAATCCACCTCTGAAATGAATTCCATCGGCATCGTCGCTCCGCAGTCCATGCATTTCACCGAACCGCTTTCCCTGCAAAGCGGCGCGTCGATTGCCGATTACACCATCGTCTACGAGACCTACGGCACCCTGAACCAAGACCGTTCCAATGCCGTGCTGGTGTGCCATGCGCTGAACGCCTCGCATCACGTGGCCGGACATTACGAAGGGGCGGACGGCTCCAAAGTCGTCGGCTGGTGGGACAATATGGTGGGTCCCGGCAAGCCGGTCGACACCGATCGTTTCTTCGTCATCGGCGTCAATAACATCGGCTCCTGCTTTGGCTCGACCGGGCCGATGCATGTCAATCCGGCAAGCGGCAAGCCCTACGGCGCCAGCTTCCCGGTCGTGACCGTGGAAGACTGGGTGCATGCCCAGGCCCGGCTGGCGGACCGCTTGGGTATCGGGCAATTCGCCGCGGTGATGGGCGGCTCCCTGGGCGGCATGCAGGCGATGGCCTGGAGCATGCTGTACCCCGCCCGGTTGCGGCACTGCGCCGTGATCGCCTCGACGCCGATGCTGTCGGCGCAGAATATTGCGTTCAACGATGTCGCCCGCCAGGCGATCCTGACCGACCCCGATTTCCATGGCGGCGACTATTACGCCCACGGCGTGGTGCCACGCAACGGCTTGCGGGTGGCGCGCATGATCGGCCACATCACCTACCTGTCCGACGACGACATGGCGGAAAAGTTTGGCCGCGAACTGCGCGCCGGCAAATACCAGTTTGGCTACGGCATCGATTTCGAAATCGAATCCTACCTGCGTTACCAGGGCGACAAGTTTTCCGAATACTTCGACGCCAACACCTACCTGCTGATTACCAAGGCGCTCGACTATTTCGACCCGGCCCGCGACCACGGCGGCGACCTGACCAAAGCCATGTCCGGCACGCAGGCGCAATTCCTGCTGGTATCGTTCAGCACCGACTGGCGCTTTGCCCCGGCCCGCAGCCGCGAAATGGTGCAGGCGCTGGTCAACAACCGCCGTCGCGTCGCGTATGCAGAGATCGATGCGCCGCACGGCCACGACGCCTTCCTGCTGGAAGACAGCCGCTATCACGCCACGGTGCGCGCCTATTACGAACGGGTCTGGGAAGAAACGCAGGGCGGCAGCGTGCGGAGGGCGGCATGACTTTCGACCAATTGCTGGCGCAGCGGCCGGACCTGGCATTCATTGCGCACTGGATCCGCAACGGCAGCAGCGTGCTCGACCTGGGTTGCGGCGACGGCGTCATGCTCGACTATCTGCAGAGCGACAAGCAATGCAGCGGTTACGGCGTCGAAATCGTCGATGAGCAGATTCCATTGTGCGTGCGGCGCGGCGTTTCCGTTATCCAGCAGGACCTGGAAGCAGGCCTGGCGATCTTTGCCAATGACTCTTTCGACACCGTGCTGTGCCTGTCGGCGCTGCAGATGATCAAGGACGTCAAGGACGTGCTGAGCGACATTGCGCGGGTCGGCGGCGACGCCATCGTATCGTTTCCGAATTTCGCCTACTGGCCGCATCGCTTGTCCTTGCTGCAAGGACGCATGCCGATCTCCAAGAGCCTGCCCTACCAGTGGCATGACACTCCCAACCTGCGCTGCGCCACGATCCCGGATTTCGAGGAACTCGCCAACGAGGTCGGACTCGAAGTGCTCGAATGCGTCGCGCTCGATGAAGAGGGGCGGCCCGTGTCCTTCCTTCCCACCTGGCGCGGCAGCCTGGCCGTGTTCCGCCTTCGCAAAAAGGCGCCTGCATGAATTTTCCGAAAGCCACGGGCGCCGGCCAGGCGCAGCCCAAGTTGCTGCGCTCCAAGCTGTTCTGGGTCAGCCTGCTGTACTTCTCGGAAGGCTTCCCGCTCGGCCTGTTCTATGACCTGTTTCCGGTCTATTTCCGGCAGCAGGGTGTCGAGCTCAACAAGATCGGCCTGTTGTCCCTGCTCGGCCTGTCATGGACCCTGAAATTCCTGTGGGCGCCGCTGATCGACTTCACCCGCCGCCACCGCTGGTGGATGGCCGCCGCCGACATCGGCATGGGCGTGGTAATGATCGTCATCGCCCGTGAAGCCGGCTTCGGCCCGTGGGTGTGGGTGGCCATCGGCCTGTTCACCGCGCTCTCGGCCACCAACGATATCGCCATCGACGGCTACACCATCGAGCGCCTGAACAAGCAGGAACTTGGGCTGGCAAACGGCTTCAGGATCGGCTTTTACCGGGTCGGCATGCTGGCCGCCGGCGTGTTGCTGTGGCTGTCCGACAATGTGGGCTGGAGCACCACCTACGGCGTGACGGCGGTATTGTTCCTCGTGATGGCAGTCATCGTCCTGCTCGCGCCGCGGGAAAACGCGCGTCCGGTGCGGGAAGAGCAGGCGGGCCTGCGCAGCGAGCTTGCCGCACTGGCCCGTCAACCGCTGCTGCTGATTGCGCTGGCCATGTTCATGCTGGGGCTGATGTGGCCGCTGGTGACCGCATTCGATCCGGCCTGGGCCGCCGGCTTCAAGCGCGCATGGTGGTTCCGGTCGGTGCCTGTGGCATTGATCATTGTCTCGGCTTTGTTGTTCACGCGTGCATTTCGCGGCCGCTCGCCAGAGCTGGCGAAAACGTCGGAGCAGGGGCCGATGTTCGGCGCCGTCGTGTCCTTGCTGAACCGGCGTCATGCGCTGGTCCTGATCAGCTTCATCCTGATCTTCAAGCTGGCGGATTCATCGATCGGCTTCATGATCAAGCCGTTCTGGGTCGATAGCGGCTTCACCAATACCCAGATCGGGCTGGTGTCGGTCAACCTCGGCCTGGTGCTGTCGATTGCCGGCGGCCTGCTGGGTGGCTGGTACACCGATCGCGTCGGCATCTTCCGCGCCTTGTGGGTGCTGGGTCTATGGCAGGCGCTGTCGAACCTGGGTTACGTTGCGGCCGCATTCATGATTCCGGCTGCGCCGCAGGGGACCGAGATTGCGCCGCTATTGCAAGGTGTGATGTATTCGGCCAGTGCGATTGAATCCTTTACCGGCGGGCTTGGCACCGCCGCGTTCCTGGCGTTCCTGATGGCGATCGTGGACAAATCGCGGGCCACGACCGAATACGCGATCCTGTCGTCGATCTTTGCGTTCTCGCGCTCGATTGCGGGCTGGGCCGGCGGCATCGGTGCGCATGAAATGGGTTATGCGAATTACTTCCTGCTGACCTTCCTGCTGGCGTTCCCGGCTTACCTGATGCTGCCGTGGATAAAGCGTGTGCTGGCCGGGCATGAAGAGGAAAAGCCGGCGCTGCAAGCTGCTGGAAACTAGATGCTTGCGCCGGTTCTTGCTGCGGGTATGTGATTCTGGACAAGCGGTCGTTTCAAAGGCTGGCGTCGTACTCAATCAGCAATGGCGCGTGGTCGCTGAATTTCTGGTCCTTGTAGATCAATGCGCTGCGGGCAAGCGCCGCAATGCCCGGCGTCGCGATCTGGTAATCCAGTCGCCATCCGACGTTCTTGGCATAGGCCTGCCCGCGGTTGCTCCACCACGTGTAGCACTCCTCCGTGGTGTCCGGGTGCAGGCTGCGATACACATCCACCAGGCCGCCTTCGCCCAGCAGCCTGGTCATCCAGGCCCGTTCCTCTGGCAAAAACCCGCTGTTTTTCTGGTTGCTTCTCCAGTTCTTGAGGTCCGCCTCCTTGTGGGCGATGTTGACGTCGCTTAGCAGGATGAACTCACGCTCGTCTTTCAATGCCATCAGCTTTGGGTACAGGGCATCCAGGAAGCGGAACTTCACTGCCTGGCGCTCCTCGCCGGAAGACCCGCTCGGGAAGTAGCAGCTGATTACGCTGAGCTTGCGACCCGGGCGGTCGAAACGTGCTTCGACCCACCGTCCTTCATCATCGAACTCAGGCGTGCCGAGTCCGATGATGACATCGGAAGGCTTTGCGCATGAGTAGATACCAACACCGGAGTAGCCTTTCTTTTGCGCGTAATGAAAGTGCCCGGCCATGTCTGCGGTGGCGCAAAAAATCCCTGAGACCTGGTCGTGCTGTGCCTTGACTTCCTGGACACCCAGGACACTCGGCTTGCTTTGTTCGATCCAGTCAAAAAATCCCTTGCTGGCAGCGGAGCGCACGCCGTTCAGGTTGGCGGTAATAACACGGAGCATGAGGCCTCATTTCAAGTACGCGGGGTCTGGACAGGTCGCGGGCCGATAGGTTAACCCAAAAACCAAGTGGATCGGGGGTTCCTGGTCGGCGTTATAGCTTCGGTGGGATCATCGGGGCTTTTCGCTTTTCCAGGTGGATGACATTAGTCCCCCTCGTCCTGGCCATTGCCCTACGCGACGCGGGCAGCCGACAGCATACGGTATCGGGCTAAAATATGGGTCTTACCCAAGCTAACCGGACGGAGCCATCTTGAGCAGCCTGCGCCAGCAATTCATTGCATTTTCCATCGAGTCGGGCGTTTTGCGCTTCGGAAGTTATGTCACCAAGGCCGGCCGCAGCTCGCCGTATTTCTTCAATGCCGGCCTGTTCTGCGACGGCGCGTCGCTGGGGCGGCTGGCTGATTTTTATGCGCAGACCCTGCTCGATGCCGGCGTCGAATGCGACATGCTGTTCGGACCGGCTTACAAGGGCATCGCGCTTGCGTCCGCCACGGCGGTGTCGCTCGCCGGCCGGGGGCGCAATTTGCCGTTCGCGTTCAATCGCAAGGAAGCCAAGGATCATGGCGAAGGCGGCAATATCATCGGCGCGCCGTTGAAAGGGCGGGTCGTGATCGTCGATGACGTCATTTCGG
>NZ_JAUSNH010000199.1 GCF_030645335.1 Lacisediminimonas sp.
GTCGAGGTACAAGTCCGAGTTCCTGGCCAATATGTCGCATGAACTGCGCACACCGCTCAACAGCCTGCTGATACTGTCCCAGCAACTCAGCGAAAACCTGGACGGCAACCTGACATCCGAACAGATCGAGTTTGCCCGCACCATCCACGGCTCCGGCAGCGACCTGCTGACGCTGATCAATGACATCCTCGACCTGTCCAAAGTCGAATCGGGCACGGTCTCGCTTGAGATCGGCGAGCTACGCTTCTCGCATTTGCGCAGCTATGTCGAACGCATCTTCCGGCACATGGCGCAGGCGCGCGGGCTGGACTTCCGGATCGATCTTGATGACAATCTGCCGCCGTCGCTGATGATCGACACGATGCGCTTGCAGCAGATCCTGAGGAATTTGCTGTCGAATGCATTCAAATTCACCGAGGCGGGTGAGGTGTCGCTGGCCATCAGTGTGGCGGATCAGGGCTGGACGCCGGACCATCCGGCCCTGGCCAGCGCACAGCGCGTGATTGCCTTTGCCATCGCCGATACCGGAATTGGCATCGCCAACGAAAAGCTGCGCCTGATCTTTGAAGCGTTCCAGCAGGCTGACGGCAGTACTGCCCGACGTTATGGCGGCACCGGGCTGGGCCTGTCGATCAGTCGCGAACTCGCGCGCCTGCTCAATGGCGAGATCCAGGTAAAAAGCGTGGTCGGCGAGGGCAGTGAATTTACGCTTTACCTGCCGTGGCATGCGCCTGAATTCGTGCAGGCACATGAATCGGCCGATGACGCCAGCGAGTACGCCAGCCGCAGCGTGGCGCCAGCCAGCGCAAACGCCCCCGCACGTTTGCCACTTGCGGTGTCGCAGGCGGCACCGTCGCCCACCGCAGGTCCGGGCCAGCATGACGATGACGACGAGGGGGGCGATGGCATGCTCAACGGTCGCAAGGTATTGATCGTGGATGACGACTTGCGCAATATTTTTGCACTCAGTTGCGTCATGGAGCACGAGAAAATGGCGGTGGTGTTTGCCGAGAGCGGAAAAGATGGCATCGCCATGCTGGAGTCGGATCCGGATATCGAACTGGTGTTGATGGATGTGATGATGCCGGGCATGGACGGCCATGACACCACGCGCGCGATTCGGCAGATCGAGCGCTTTCGCGAGCTGCCGATCGTGACGGTGACCGCCAAGGCCATGAAGGGCGACCGGGAAAAGGGCATTGCTGCCGGCGCTTCGGACTACATTACCAAGCCGGTGGATGCGATGCAGTTGCTGGCCATGATGCGGCGCTGGTTGCCGGACAAGTAAGAAACCGATTGTGCGCCCGGCTCGGCGCGCAGGCACGTGGTCTCCGATCAGGCGCTGCTGGCGAGAAGCCATTGCCCGATTGTTAATTCCATTGTGGATGACATCTGCGCTGCCTCACTTTCCCTTCAATTCCTGCTGACCGAACACCGCACAGTACTGTATGCTTGTACAGTAATGTGCGGTGTTTTACTTTCCACTCTTACAACGGAAAGCCATGTCAGCTATCTCCTTATCCCTTCCTCCCGCACTCGCGCATGCCGTCTGGCGTGCCAACCAGGTTGGCGTCTACCAGGGCGCAGCCAGCAGTTCCGGTTATCCGGTGCTGGACGCGGCATTGCCACAATCGGGCTGGCCCAGCGGCGCCTTGATCGAGCTGTTGTTGCAGCAATCAGGCATTGGCGAATTGCGCCTGCTACAGCCAGCACTCGAGGCGATTGCACGCCGGCGTTCGGTGGTGCTGGTGCAGCCGCCCTGCCTGCCGCAGGCCGCTGCCTGGCAGGGGTGGGGATTGCCGCCGCAGCAGCTGCTATGGATCCGCACGCAACAGACGGCCGATGCGCTATGGAGCGCAGAACAGGTGCTGCGCAATGGCAGTTGCGGCGCCTTGCTGTTGTGGCAGCAGCAAGTGCGGCCGGAAGCACTGCGCCGCCTGCACCTGGCAGCGCAGGCGACCGATACCTTGTTCTGGATGATGCGCCCATTGGCGGCGGCGCAAGACAGCTCTCCCTCGCCATTGCGGCTGGCCTTGCGGCCGGCAGCAGGCGGATTGGCGCTGGAAATCATCAAGCGCCGCGGTCCGCAAATGGACGACACCTTGTTCATCGCGTTGCCGCAGGCAGCGCTTTACCTGAATCGATATTGGAATCATGCGACTGTGGATAGGCGTGACCCTGCCCCTGTTGCCGCTGGAAATATTCCAGCCGCAATGGTGTGAAGACGGGCCGCATGCGGTGCTGGAGCAGGAGCGGGTGCTGGTCATGAACGGCGCGGCAGCGCGCCTGGGCGTGCGCGCCGGATTGCGGCGCGGTGGCGCGCAGGCGCTGGCGCCAGAAACGGTCTTGCATGAGCGCGACCCGGTGCGCGAACAGCAGGCTTTGCAGGCGCTCGCCTTTTGCCTGTTGCAATACACGCCGGAAGTCGCGTTCACCGGCGCGGCGCAACTGGTGATGGATGTCACGGCCAGCCTGCGCGCTTTTGGCGGGCGCCTGGCATTGTGCCGGCGCGTGCGCGCCGGTCTGCGCTTGCTGGGGTTCACGGCCCGGCTCGGCATGGCCCCCACTGCACTGGGCGCGCGCTTGCTGGCCGATGCACCGCCGCCTGGCGCGGGCCAGGTGGGCGGCGGTCAGGTGTCAGCGCGGCGGCGCGTCGTGCGGCTGGAGCGGCTCACAGCGGTGCTCGATGCCTTGCCTGTGGGCCTGCTGGCGGCAGCGCGGCCGCATCATGACTGGCTGCAAGGCATCGGTTGCAGCACGCTGGGCGAATTGCGGCGGCTGCCGCGTGCCGGCCTGCAGCGGCGCAGCAGCAAATTGCTGCTCGATGAACTCGACCGCGCCTATGGGCAGTCGCCGGAGCTGCATGACTGGGTGGCGGTGCCGCCGGTATTTGCCGCGTATGCCGAACTGCCGTACCGGACCGAACATTCCGATGCCATCCTGCTGTCGGCCAACGGCCTGTTGTTGCAGATGATCGGCTGGCTGGTGGCGCAGCAACTGGCGGTAACGCGGCTGCAATTGTCGATGGAGCATGAGCGCGGCCGTACTGCCGTGCCACCGACCTTGCTGGAAATCGTGCTGTCCGAGCCGGCCTGGCAGGAAGCGCACTTGCTGCGCCTCCTGAAGGAACGGCTGGAGCGCATGGCCCTGGTGGCGCCAGTGATCGCCTTGCGTTTGCACGCCGTGCAATTGCAGCCGCTGGCGCCGCCAACGGCGTCCTTGTTCCCCGAGCCCGGCGGCACGCCGGCCGATTATCACCGGCTGCTGGAATTGCTGGTGGCGCGGCTGGGTGAAGATGCCGTGCTCACGCCGGCGCCGCTGGCGGACCACCGGCCCGAAATCTGCAATCGTTGGCAGCCGGCGACGCGCGCACCGGCCGCGCGCGAACGTGCCGGCGCCGGCTTGGCCGGAACCGATTCCTCGCTGAAAACCGAGCGACCATTCTGGTTGCTGGCCCAACCCCTGGCGCTGCTGGTACGCGAGCATCGTCCTTTTTATGGTTCGGCCTTGCGGCTGGTCAGCGCGCCCGAGCGGATTGAAAGCGGCTGGTGGGATGGCAATTTCGTCGCCCGCGATTATTTCATTGCGATCGGCGCGGAGTCGGCCTGCTACTGGGTGTATCGCGAACGCGTCGGCGACCAAGTGCGCTGGTTCCTGCACGGGCTGTTCGCCTGACGGCATGGAGGACGCGATGCAAGCTTCTGCTGCGCAGGGCATGTTGCCGGCTTACGTCGAGCTGCAATGCGTGTCCAATTTCAGTTTCCTGCGCGGCGCGTCCCATCCGGAAGAGCTGGTCGAGCGCGCTGCACAACTCGGCTACAGCGGCCTGGCGCTGACTGACGAATGTTCGCTGGCGGGCGTGGTGCGGGCGCACCTGGAAGCCAGCAAGCATGGCTTGCCCTTGCTGATCGGCAGCCAGTTGCGCTTGCAGCAGGAGCAGGGCGCTGCGGCATTCTCGGTGATTGCGCTGGCGCAGGACCGGGAGGGCTACGGCAACCTGGCCGAACTGATCACGCTGGGCCGTACCCGCGCGGTCAAGGGCAGCTACCGTCTGGACGCTGCCGACCTGGCCGACCCGCCGGCACAGCACGCGCACTTGCGCGGCCTGCCTGCTTGCCTGCTGGTGCTCACGCCGGAGCATGGACTGCCGGCGCCGCTGCTGCTGCAGCAGGCAAGCTGGCTGGCCCGTCATTTCCCGGGACGCGCTTACCTGGCGCTGACCGTGCTGCACCGGGCTGGCGATGACTTGCACCGGCGCACGGTGGAACAGGTGGCGGCAGCGCTGGGCCTGCCGGTGGTCGCCAGTGGCGATGTCTGCATGCACCGCCGTTCACGCAAGCCGCTGCAGGACACCTTGACCGCGATCCGGCTCGGCCGGCCGGTGGCGCAATGCGGCCATGAGCTGGCGCCGAATGCCGAGCAGCATTTGCGT
This sequence comes from Lacisediminimonas sp., assembly GCF_030645335.1. Lineage (GTDB taxonomy): Bacteria > Pseudomonadota > Gammaproteobacteria > Burkholderiales > Burkholderiaceae_D > Lacisediminimonas. The sequence continues at coordinate 4,433 of NZ_JAUSNH010000199.1, forward strand.
TCGCGATTGCGGCTGGCCAACCTGTATCCGCCGGCCGTGCTGGCAGAGACGCTCAGGCTGGCGCAACGTTGCCGCTTTTCGCTGGCCGAGTTGCGCTATGAATATCCGGACGAGCTGGTGCCGCCGGGGGAGACGCCGGCCGGCTACTTGCGGCGTGAGACCTATATCGGCGCCCATCGCCGCTTTCCGGACGGCATTCCGGCGTCGGTGCAGGCACAGATCGAGCACGAGCTGCAACTGATCGGCGAGATGTCCTACGAGCCGTATTTCCTGACCGTGTACGACATCGTGCGCTTTGCCAGGAGCCGCCAGATCCTGTGCCAGGGACGCGGTTCGGCCGCCAACTCGGCGGTTTGCTATTGCCTGGGCATTACGGAGGTGGATCCGGCGCGTGGCAACCTGTTGTTCGAGCGTTTCATTTCCAAAGAGCGCAATGAGCCGCCCGACATCGATGTCGACTTCGAGCACCAGCGGC
>NZ_JAUSNH010000201.1 GCF_030645335.1 Lacisediminimonas sp.
GACTGCACTGGGCTTGCTGCACTAGGAAAACTAGTCGCCCAGCGCGCTGCGCTTTGACTACCGCATGTCGGACGCCGGCCTGGACCTGTTCCCGACCATGATGGTGCTGCTGGCTTTTGGCGACGCCTGGCTGCTGGACGGACAACGTCCGCCGCTGCAAATGCTGCACCGGACTTGCGGCCATGCATGCTCGCCGCTCGTGGTCTGTTCCGCCTGCAAGGGGCCGATCGATGCGCGCGATGTGCAGTACCGCAACGGGCCCGGCGCCGGTTCGCACACGCACACGGTGGAGCGCAAGCGTTCGCGGCGCGGATCGGACCCGATGGCGCTGGAGCGCGGCCGGCCTTGTTCAGTGGCGCGTACCTTGCGCATCATTGGGGACCGCTGGAGTTTCCTGGTGATCCGCGAAATGTTTTTCGGCGTGCGCCGCTTCGACGAGTTCCAGTCCAATCTCGGCATTGCGACCAATATCCTGACTGACCGCTTGCAACACCTGGCCGAGCATGGCGTGCTGGAGCGGCGCGCCTATCGTGTGCGGCCAGAGCGGTTTGAATACCGCTTCACGCCCAAGGGCATGGATCTGTTTGCATCGATGATCGTGATGATGCATTGGGGCGACAAGTGGCTGTCCGGTGGCAAGCCGCCGCTGCTGATCCGCCACAAGCCGTGCCAGCATGACTTCCACGCCGAGGTGGTGTGCAGCCACTGCCGCCAACCCTTGCTGGCGCATGAAGTGAATTATTTCACCCGCTATGCAGTGGATGGCGTGATGGCGGCGTATGCCGTGCCGCGACCGGCGGCAGACCTGGACCACGCCCCGGACCAGCCAGCCTGAGCCAGGACGTGCCTGGGCGAGTGCTGCTATTGCCCGCTTTCCGGCTTTGCCAGCGGCCGGCAGGATAGCCACAACATCAGGCAGCACACGGGTGCAAACAGCCAGTATTCGATCGGTGCGCCCCACAGCCAATGCTTGTGCCAGCTGACATTGATCGGCTCGAACCGGGCCAGGCCGAAGGCCGGGTTCAGTACAAACCACAGGAAGTCCTCGACCAGCCAGAACAGCATGATGCAGGCGAAGATGCGGGCTTCGATCGCCCAGTTCCAGGTGTTGGAGAACGCGGCCGGAAAATGAAAGAACAGGGCAATGAACGGGAACACCCAGGCGTGGTATCCGGTCATCGGGCGTGAGCCCCAGAATACGTCCAGCAACCAGTGATGCTCGATGCGCCAGGTCGGCAGGTTGGCTGCCCAGCCGTGTTCGCCTTCGATATGGATTTCGATCTGCGCGAAAAAAAACGCCAGCAGCACGGTGCCGGCCAGCATCGGCGCCAGCCCCAGCAAGGCCTTGAGGGTCGCGCGGTTGCGGCTCATGCTGCCATGTCCAGCGCATGACACACGATACGCAATGCATCGCGCCCGGCATGTGCTTGCCCCAGTGCCCGCGCCGCTTGCTGCATCGCCGCCAGCCGGGCCGGATCGCACAGCAGCTGCCGCACCCGATATTCAACTTTGCACGCCGTTGCCGCCTTCAACGCCGCCCCGTGTTCGAGCAGGTAGTCCGCGTTGCGCTCCTCCTGCCCCGGAATACTGTCCACGGCGATCATCGGCAAGCCCATCGCCAGGCATTCGGCGGTGGTCAGTCCGCCAGGCTTGGAGACCACGAAGTCCGCGCAGGCCATCAGCAAGGCCATCTGGTTGGTATAGCCCAATACCCGTAGCCGGATCGGGTGGGCGCTGGCCAGTGGCGTCAGCGCGGCGCGCAGGCCGGCGTTGTTGCCGGTCGCGACCAGGACCGTTGGCTGTTGTTCCAGTGCGATCAAGTCCGAAGTGATCCGGAACAGGTCGCCGTGGCCGTGGCCGCCGCCCATCAGCAGCACGGTGGGGCGAAGCGGATCCAGACCCAGGCTGGCCGCAGCCTGGACCCGGCCTGGCGGATCGGAGAAGGCAGGCATCACCGGAATGCCGGTGACATGCACCTGGTGCGCGGCAACGCCGCGCTGCCGCAGTTGCCAGGCCAGTTCATCGCTGCCGACGAAATAGCCCGACACGCCGGGTTGCAGCCACATGCTGTGCAGTCCGTAGTCGGTGATCTGCACCCATACACCGCCGGCAGGGCGCTCGGCGGCGGGCAGCCGGCCCAGCATCTCGGCAGGCAGGAAATGGGTGCAAATGATGGCGTCCGGCGCCAGTTCGGCCAGGCGGCGGCGTAGCTGCGCCATGCAGAGTCGCTCGACCAGGCGGCGCCAGCGCTGGCCCGCCGATTGCGTGGCAGCACGGTCGGTATAGTTGTACAGCGCCGACCAGGCCAGGGGAAATTTCCGTACCAACTGCAGGTAGAGCTCGGTGTAGACCTTGCGGAATGCGCGCGGCACGAATTGCATCACGTCCAGGTGCACCATTTCGATTGCCGGGTCGGTCGCGCCGGCGCTGCACAGCGCCTGTGCGGCGCGCACGTGGCCGTTGCCGGCCGAGACGCTCAGCACGACGATGGTCTTGCTGGCCAGCCGGGCGTCAGCCGGCCGGCGCGCCGCTGCCGTGACCGTCGGCGTTGCCGGGACAAAGGGGGCGATCAGGCCGCTACGCTGCATGGCTCTTCGATCATGGCGATTGCCCGCCGGTGGTCCGACTCCAGCATCACCTGTTGCCAGTCCACCAGCCTTAATTTGCCATCGTGGTCTTCGACCAGGGCGGTCAGGCTTTCCACCCAGTCGCCGTCATTGCAATACATGACGCCATCGACGTCGCGGATTTCCGCCTTGTGGATGAGGCCGCAGATCACGCCGTCCAGGCCGAGCCGGCGCGCCTCGCCGGCCAGTGCGGTTTCGAAGGAGGTGATGTAGCTCACTGCGTTCTTGACCTTCAGTTTCAGGTATTGCGACAGCGACCAGTACGGCAGGCCGACCCGCGCGCGCCAGTTGTTCAGGTGCTGGTTGAATTTCAGGATTACCGTGTACAGGCTGTCGCCGACGTAGGCCAGCCATTTGGCACAGGCAATCACGCCATCGAAGCGGTCGCCGTGCAGCACCAGCAGGCGCTTGCCGTCGGCGGTGATGTGCACCAGCTCGTCGCGTACCTGGATGCCGGCAAAGTCGAGGTCGATGAACTGGCGTACCGACTCGTCGTGGTTGCCGGGGACGAAGATGACGCGCGTGCCTTTCTTGGCTTTCTTCAGGATGGTCTGGATGACGTTATTGTGGTGCTGGTCCCAGAACCAGCGGCGCCGCAATTGCCAGCCGTCAATGATGTCGCCGACCAGGTAAATCGTCTCTGCATCGGTTGCGCGCAGGAAATCCAGCAGCTTGGCGGCCTGGCAACCTGGCGTGCCGAGATGGATGTCCGAAATCCACATCGTCCGGTAACGCAGTGTTTCGCGCTTTTTCTTGATGCCCGGCGGCTTGATTTGCGGGCTCAGGAAATTGTCGTGAGGTTTCATTGTTGGTCGTCTCGGATAGGTGAAGTGTGGCTCCCGGTAGATAGCGACTTACAGGGTAGACTGCCATTGCTGCAGGCTTGTGAAGTGCATGTGACGCGCTGATGACGGGTCTTGTCATCGCCCGGTAATATGGCCGGACTACGATGATTGGTTGAGTAATGAATTTGCGCATGGGGAAGATGATGTTTGCGGCAGTGGATCTCGGATCGAACAGTTTCAGGTTGCACATCGGCGAGCCGGCCGCCGACGGCATTCGCGTGGTGCGCAGTGCGCGCGACCCGGTTCGGCTCGGTGCGGGACTGGACAAGGATGACTGCCTGACGCCGGCGGCAATCGAGGCCGCGCTCGAATCGCTGCAGGGGTTTGGCCAACTGCTGGCGACCTATCCCTTGCAGGCGGTGCGGGTGGTGGGCACCAACGCGCTGCGCCTGGCGCGCAACGCCGATGAATTCCTGCCTCTGGCGGAAAAAGCGATCGGCTATCCGATCGAAGTAATATCCGGCGAAGAAGAAGGGCGCCTGATCTACCTCGGCGTGGCGGCCACGGCCGGCCATGGCAACCAGCAGCAACTGGTGGTCGATATCGGCGGCGGCTCGACTGAACTGGTACTGGGACGCGGAGCGCAGATACTGCGGGTCGAATCGTTCAGCATTGGCACGGTGCGCAAGAATGTGCTGTTCTTCCCCGAAGGTCGGATCGACCGCAGCAGTTTCCAGGCAGCGGTGCTATCGGCGCGCAGCCGCTTCGAGGACGCGGCCGAAGGTTTTGGCAGCGGCAACTGGGAGCTGGTCTGCGGATCCTCGGGCACCATCCGTGCCGTCGGCGACGCGCTGGCGCGCAATAGCATCGGCGATGGCCTGATGCGCTACGAAACGCTGCAGTTGTTGCGCGAACGGCTGATCGGGTTCGGCCACACCAGCCGGATCGCATTGGCCGGGCTCAAGCCGGATCGGGCCGAAGTGATCAGCGGCGGCCTGGCGATCCTGATTGGCCTGATGGAAGAGTTGGGCATCGAACAGATCATGCCGGTGCAAGCCGGCCTGCGCATGGGCCTGATCTGGGACATGCACCTGCGCAGCACGTCGGGCGACCGGCGCGACGCCGCCGTGCAGGCGTTCGCCACCCGTTTCCAGGTCGATCCGCTGCGCGTGCAGCGGGTGGCGGCAGCAGCCGACATGCTTTATAAAAGCGCCCGGCCCGGCGGCGACAACCAGCGCCTGTTGTGCTGGGCCGCGCAATTGCACGAGGTGGGCCTGATTGTTTCGCGCACCGGTTTTCACAAGCATGGCGCTTACCTGGTCGAGCATGCCGACCTGCCGGGTTTCAGCGCGCGCGAACAGCGCAAGCTCGGACAACTGGTTTTGGCGCAAAAGGGCAACCTGCGCAAGTTGGGCAACGCCATGGACGATCCTGACTTTTGCTGCGCGGTGCTGGCATTGCGGCTGGCAACGGTGCTGATGCACTCCCACGAAAGCGATTCCGCCAAGCTGTTGCGCCTGCATGTGCGCAACCGGATCGAAGTGGAGGCGCCCGCGGACCTGCTGCAGCAACACCCCACCTTGTCGTGGTGGCTCACCCGCGAACGCGGCGAGTGGGAAGAAATCGGACGGCCGTTCCTGCTGAAACCGGCCTGAGCTTTCCGGGCCTTGCTGGTGCTGGAAATTAATTGTATATATAATTTATATTGTTTATATCGTTTATATTATTTTATCAAGGAGCTCATCGATCATGGCAACCAGGAAAGCAGGCCCGAAATCATCCGCCGCAGCGCCGGCAAAAAAACCGGCGACCAAGGTGGCAAGCAGCGCGGTAGCCAGGACGCCAGCAGCAAAGCCAGCAGCAAAGCCAGCAGCGAAGCCAGCCGTCGACCTGAGCAAAATGGATGGCACCCAAACGAGCCCGAAGGAAATCGCCAGCGACGAGACAGCGCGCAAGCAGAAGCCAAAAAAAGTGAAAGTCGTCCGCGATAGCTTCACCATGCCGGAGACGGAATATGCGGTGCTGGCTGAAGTCAAGAAAGCTTGCCTGTCCAGGGGATTCCAGGTCAAGAAGAGCGAGCTGTTGCGCGTGGGCGTGGCGCTGATCCGCACGCTGGATGCCGGCGCACTCAAGAGCTGGGTGGAAAGCCTGCCGCCGCTCAAGCTGGGCCGGCCAAGCAAGGAAAAGTAGGCCTGACCGCCATTGGCGGCGCTGCGGGCACAGCGCCGCGGTAACACAACTGAAACCCGGCATTCACAGGGGCGCAGCAATCGCACGTTAGCCTGACGTGGTGTTCAATCACCACGAAAGTCGCCATGCAATTGTTGACGCGCAGCGAAGCTGCTCCTCCTCCTCGCCAGCCGAGGTTGACCCTTGGCCTTGCCACCTCGCCGGCTGAAGTCCGGGAGGTGCAAAGGCTGCGCCACCAGCTCTTCATCGAAGCGATGGGACTGTCCCTGCCGCGCCTGGGCGGCGGCCTCGACCATGACGAGTATGACGAGGTTTGCGAGCATCTGGTCGTGCGCGACGACATCACATCCGAAGTGGTGGGCACGTATCGGGTGCTCGGCCCCTCTGCGGCGCGCAGGATCGGCGCCTATTACTCGGAACGCGAGTTCGACCTGGCCGAGCTGGCCGAATTGCGGCCCGGAATGGCGGAAGCGGGGCGCGCCTGCGTGCACCCGGATTATCGTAGCGGCGCGGTCATCACCTTGCTGTGGTCAGGACTGGCTGCCTTCATGGCGCGGGAAAAGTGCAGGCACCTGATCGGCTGCGCCAGCATCAGCCTGGCCGACGGCGGCAATAATGCGGCTGCCGTGTGCCAGTCGCTGCAGGCCAGTCACCTTGCGCCCCTGGGATGCCGGGTGACGCCGCGTGTGCCATTCGACGCCCCCGTGACGATGCCGCAGCAGGAAGCCTGGGTGCCACCCCTGATCAAGGGCTATCTGCGCGGCGGCGCATGGGTCGGCGGCGCGCCGGCGCTGGATCCGGAATTCCATACCGCCGACTTGTTCATGTTGCTGCCGCTGGCCCGGCTGGAGCGGCGCTATGCGCGTCACTATCTGCGCGGCGAGGGCGCGCAGTAATCTTCCGTCGCCGGCCCCGCCGGGGCGGCATCACTTGTGCGGCAGCTCGGGACAGACCACGGCGCGCAGTACATTGCTGGCGCCTGCATCGCGACTGTCTATCCACCAGACGCAGCCCTTGCGGATCGCCATCTGGCCGGCTTGCCCGGTCAACAGCCGTGCAGCGACTTCACCCAGGGCCGGCTGGTGGCCGACCAACAGTACCGGACACCGGCTGTCGGGCCAGCCGGCTGCTAGCAGCAGGTCGTCGCTGCCGGCGTTGGGAGCGATCTCGTCGCATAGCCGGTAACGCCGGTTCAGTGCGGCGGCAGTCTGCATCGAACGTCGCGCCGGGCTGACCAGGATCTTGCAACTGGCCGGCAGCGCCTGGTCCAGCCATTGGGCCATGCGGCGCGCCTGCTTGCGTCCCTTAGTGGTGAGTTGCCGCGCCATGTCGTCCATTCCCTCTTCGGGCTCTTGCGCTTGCGCATGGCGCCAGAGGATCAGTTCCATCACAGCACGCCGTTGGTCGTGTCGTTGCCCAGGCTTTGCATCAGCGACGCCTGCGCCCCGAACCGTATTTGCCTGGCCCTGGGCTTCTTGCGGTGGTAGTCGCCTTCGGCATCGAGTTCCCAGGCGTCTACATTGTCTTTCAGGTAGGGGTTCAGGCCTTCATTGATGACGCGCTTCTTGAGGGCCTTGTCGAGTACCGGGAAAGCGACTTCAATGCGGCGGAACAGGTTGCGGTTCATCCAGTCTGCGCTGGACAGCCAGACATCATTGGCAAGGTCGTTGCGAAAATAAAAGATGCGCGTGTGTTCCAGGAAGCGGCCGATGATGGAGCGCACCCGGATGTTTTCCGACAGGCCGGCTACGCCAGGCCGCAGCGCGCAGGCGCCGCGCACGATCAGGT
>NZ_JAUSNH010000207.1 GCF_030645335.1 Lacisediminimonas sp.
AGGTAGGTCGTGTCGACCAGCTTGCGCCGCACGCGAACCTCATGCGTGGCGCCGCTCAGGCGCGACACGAAGCGGTGATTGCCTGCTTCGCCGCCGGTGTAGTCGCTACACGGAAAAAAACGCACACGCCCGCTGGCGACAAACTTCTGTTGCATGACCTGCGCGTAATACGCCCGCAATTCATCCGCGCTGGCGAGTTCGTAGAAGCCTGCGTTCAGGCCCGACTGGTCGATGGCATCGCTGCCCAGTGGCGCTGAATCAACGCCATAGAAGGCCGAAGGCTGGTGCAATCGTACGAAAGGATAAGCGTCGATCCAGTGACCGCCCGGCGCGTGGCGTCGATCCACAATGGTGATCGTGGCATCCGTGTGCGTGAGCAGCGCGTCCGTGAAAGCCATCCCCGCAGCGCCTGCGCCAACCACCAGGTAATCGGTCTCGATCTGGGCGTTCATGACGTGCTCCCGATGGCGCATCGTGGATCAGGAGGTCCGCGACTGCGATTTTTTCGCATTTTAAGCTGTGCCGGGCGGCAGGTCTATTAAGTTGATTGCCGGCATTTGGCAATGCTCCCGGCACGGGATTCACAACAATTTTTCCAGCGCGGTCGCGCATCGGATGACTTGCGCGGTCAAGTCCTCGGTCACCTCGTCGCTGCCTTCATACTCGAAGCCATTGCGCACGTCATGTGCATCGGCCAGCAAGCGCCAGATATCGACACCGACGTCAAGCGTGTGCGGCAAGCATTGGAAGACGACATAGCGGTTCACTGGCCGGTAGCCGAGTCTGCGCAGCGCCGCCAAAGAAAACTAGTACGCCGCGCCGTACCCGAGCAAAAACTTTCCCGACAGTGAAATACCCGACGCCGAGGCGTCCTGCAACCGCTCCCGGCCGCTGCGCAGGTAGGTGTCAAACTCGGATTGAGCGAACAGCTCCAGTTTGAGCTGCCCGATCTTTACCAGGTTATCGAGTGCCTTGTTACTCATCATGCTCCCCGGTCAAATCGATCTTGGGCCCTTCCATGATGGACACGAGAAAGTGGTTCTTCGCTTCCAGCTTGCGCAGGTATTCCGCCGGCCGATAGACGGTGAGCGATATTTTTCGCCCTAAGCTTTTTTCTATATTGACCAGCGCCGGATAGAGGTCGGCACTGCCAATCTCCTGGCCGAGTACGAACAAGTCGATGTCGCTGGCGGCAGTGTCCTCGCTCCTGGCGACCGATCCGTAAATGAAGGCGCGTTCGATCCGGTGGCGGAACGGCAGTAGCGCCTCCTTGAGCAGGTTCGCTACCCCTTCGGTCTTGCGGATAATCGCACTTAGCTCCGGATAAATCGGCGAGTGCGCATTGGGTTGGTAAAGCACAAGCTTGCCGACCGCTTTCCTGACAAGCAAGCCTGCCTCGGTCAACCGACCTAACTCACGTTGCGCCGAGGCCGAACCCAGCCCGGTACGCTGCATCAGTGCGCGCAAATGCATTCCGTCTGGGTGCAAGAATACCGTTGCCAAAATGGCCTTGGTCGACTTCGAGAAGAGGGCGTCACTAATTTTACTCATGCGCCATATATTAGCTCAACTGCGCCAATTTTTGGCACAAAACTAAAGTTGGTGAGCCTACCCACTCAGTGTTGTACCGCAAGTTCAGTGAAGTTCTGGATACTTACCTCGCCATCCGGAAAACTCGTGAGAATTTCTAATTCGCTACCCATTAGAGGGATTTCCGCCCGGATTTCGATTGTCCGGTTCCTGGCTTGCGTGATTGTCTCTTCGGACATCGATGCCCTCATCAAATTCAGCCTTTCTTCGAGAGTCATTACAAACTCCAATCACATAACAACGGCAAAGCTTTAATTTCAGGGGCCAGGGCATCAAGCCGCACCCACCGTATGTTCATAAAGAATACGCGCCCCAATCGCAATCAGCACCAGTCCGCCAAACAGCTCAGCGCGCTTGCCTGCCATGGCGCCCAGCACCCGGCCCAGCATCACACCGAGCGTGACCATGATGAAGGTGCACAGGCCGATTGCCAGCGCAGGGATCAGGATGTCGATATCAAGAAATGCCAGGCCGACGCCGACCACCATTGCATCGATGCTGGTGGCAAATCCGGTAATGGCCAGTAGCCAGAATCCGTGACGGCTTGGCCGTTCGACTTCAACTTCGGGTTTCGAAAGGCCTTCGACAATCATCCGGATACCCAGGCCCGTCAACAGGGTGAAGGCAATCCAGTGATCCCATTCGGACGCGTACTTTGCAGCGACAGTGCCCAGCCCCCAGCCGATCACGGGGGTCAAACCTTCTATCACGCCAAAAATGACGCCGGCACGCAAGGCTTCACGAAGGTGGGGCCTGTGCAGGGCTGCGCCCTTGCCGAGGGCGGCGGCGAAGGCGTCGGTGGACATGGCAAGGGCGAGCAGTACGATTGCGGTGAAAGTCATCTTTGAATTTTGAAGGTTGAAACGGCCGGGGGGCTGCGCAATTTGGTCGAGTCGATGCTGCGGCCACGCCGGCTAATGTAATCGAAACGCCTGCCCAGGGGGCTGTCCTGTTGGCGCTTGCACTTGCGCTTGACAATCCGAAGTTTCCAAACTACCTTGCATCAAAGTAAGTAAATATTTACTTATTTGTTCCTTCCCGGTTTCCCCCTGGCGCTTACAGCGCGGCTTTGCGAATTTTTGAGAGGACTCAAAATGCGACTGATCCGACACATTCTTCTCCCGACAGCGACGGTGATCCTTGCTGCGGCGGCATCCGCTGCCGGTGCCCAGGAGGTCGTCAAGATCGGCCTGGTCGCCGCGCTTTCCGGTAATTCCGCGCTTTCGGGCGAGGCAATCACGCGCGGCATGAGTATCGCCATTGACGAAATCAATGCGCGTGGCGGCGTCATGAACGGCAAGAAGCTGGTGCTGGTCAAGCGCGACGATGAGTCCAATCCGGGCAAGGGCCAATTGGCCGCTCGCGAGTTGATCGAGAAGGAAAAGGTCGCGATCGTGTTCGGCGGCATCGACACGCCAGTATCGGCGGCGTTGGTGAACGTGATGCAGGAACTGAAGACGCCGTACATGGGCGTCTGGGCGGCTGGCACCAATATTACCCATCACGGCAAGACGCCGAATTTCATGTTCCGCGTTTCGGTGGTCGATGAACGGGTCGACCTGGCCATGATGAAGTACGCGCAGAAGAACTTCGGCGCCAAGAAGCCGGGCGCCATCCTGGTCAATAATCCGTGGGGTGAATCGAACCAGAAGGGCCTGGAGAAGGCATCGGTCGAAATGAAGTTGCCATTGGCCGCGATTGAAAAATACGGCGCCGCCGATGTGGATATCACGCCGCAACTGACCCGCTTGCGCAATGCCGGCGCCGATAGCCTGATCCTGGTCGGTAATGCTGCGCCTGCGGCGCAGGTCATGAAGTCGCTCGACCGCATGGGGTGGAAGGTGCCGGTGGTATCGCACTGGGGCATTTCGGGTGGGCGCTTCAATGAGCTGGCCGGGCCGCGTTACAAGGATGTGCACTTCGTGCAGACATACAGCTTCTTCGGAAAGCAAAGCAAGAACGGCGAAAAGGTCCTGGCCGAACTCAAGAAGCGTTACCCGGAAATCAAGGGGCCTGAAGACGTCCTGGCGCCGGTCGGCGTGGCCAATTCCTATGACGCCGTGATGCTCACTGCACTGGCATTGAACGTTGCCAAGTCCACCAACGGCGACAAGCTGCGCGAAGGCTTCTACGGCATTCCCGACTATGACGGCCTGATCAAGACCTACAAAAAGCCGTTCTCGAACGGTGACAACGATGCCCTGACCGACTCGGATTACATCTGGGTCCGGTTCGAAGGCAAGAACGCCGTGCCGGTCAAGTAACTCCCGTCGCGCCACCGGTCCTGACAGGTCCGGTGGCGGCAGTACCGCCAGCGCCACCGTGGATCTTTTTTCGCGGCGTGGCCGATCCCGAACATCTGCCGCGCTGCGCGACTGATCCAGTCCGTGTGGGCAGCTTCCGTACAGAGGAGACAGATCGTGCTTTCATTTGACGTCATCATTGCCGGCCTGGCCATCGGCAGCATGTATGGCCTGCTTGCGCTGGGCTATCACATTACCCACATTGTTTCCAATACCGTCAATTTCTCGCAAGGCGCGTCCTTGATGCTGGGCGCAGTGGTCGCCTACACGCTGCACGTGACATGGGGCCTGCCCTTGCCGGTGGCGGCGGGCGGGACCCTGATCATTTGCGCGGCGGTCGGCCTGTTCGTGCACCGGGTGGTGGTGGCGCCTTTTTCGAAAAACGGTTCGATCGCCTGGCTGATGTCGACCATCGCGTTTGGCATCGTGCTGGAAAACGCCGTCATGCTGACCTTCGGCAAAGAGTCGCGCAGCATGCCCTCACCGCTGCCGGATACGCCGATCAGCGTGCTGGGCGCCAGCATTTATCCGATTGAAATCGTGGTGCCGATCGTCGGTCTTGGCTGCGCTGTTGCACTGGCGCTGTTCCTGAAGAAGACCTTGCTGGGCAAGGCGCTGCTGGCAGCCGCGCAAAATCGTGACGCCGCCATGCTGCAAGGCATTGCGGTGTCGCAGCTGATATCGATTGCCTACATGGTGTCGACCAGCATGGCCGGCATTGCCGGGATGCTGATTGCGCCCAAGCTCAACGTCTATGCCGGCATGGGCACCATGTTCGGCTTGAAGGCGTTTGCGGTGGCGATCATCGGCGGCATGGACAGCGCCGTCGGCATCATGGTGGCGGGGCTTTTATATGGGCTTGCCGAGGCTGCGATCGCTTCGGTGCTGCCGTCGGCCTATCGCGAAATCATCGGGTTTGGCTTCGTCATCGTGGTACTCGCCATCAAACCGCAGGGACTGTTTGGGCGCATTGCTGCGCAAAAGGTCTGATCATGAACCGACAATTCTTCGTTGTGGCTGGCTGGACGATTACTGCGCTGGCGGCGGCTTCTGCCGTCGGGCTGGCGCCGAATACCTACTGGCTTTATTTGCTTGGCATGAGCGCGGCCTTTGCCATCGTCGGCACCGGCCTGAACCTGCTGATCGGCATTTCCGGCCAGGTGTCGCTGGGGCATGCCGGTTTTTACGCCGTGGGTGCGTATGTCACTGCAATCCTGACCACGCGCTATGGCCTGTCGTACTGGGTCACCATTCCCTTGTGCATGCTGATACCGGCGGTGCTGGGCGCGCTATTGGCTGCGCCGGCCTTGCGGGTCAAGGGGCCTTACCTGGCGATGGTGACCATCGCTTTCGGGCTGGTGCTGCAGAACGTCCTGATCGAAGCCGAGCCGCTGACGGGCGGCTTCAATGGCATCAGCAATATCGACAAGCCCTCACTGGCGGGCAGCACGCTGTCGCTGCGCGCGCATGTGGGGGTGATGGTCGGCTTTGCTGCGTTGTCGCTACTGGCTTATGCATGGATGGCGCGCTCCCGCTTCGGCCGCATCATGCGTGCTGTGCGCGATACGGAAACAGCCGCCAAGAGCATCGGCGTGAGTCCTTGGCGGGTGAAGACGGCAGCGTTTGTCGTATCCGCCGCGATGGCTGGCCTGGCCGGTGGTCTGTTTGCGCCGATGGCCGGATTCATCAGCCCTGAAAATTTCGACCTGCTGCTGTCGATCCAGTTTTTGTTGCTGGTGATCCTGGGCGGCCTGGAAACCCGCGCCGGCCCGCTGGTCGGTGCGGTGGTGATTGCCGCACTGCCGGAGGCGCTGTCAGGTCTTGCAGAATACCGCCTGCTGTTTTTCGGCACCCTGTTGTTCCTGATTCTCGCGATCATGCCCAAGGGCATCGCCGGTACGGTCGGCGCCCTGATGGGCCGGCTGCAAGGCGCCGCAGGCAGGCCGGGCAAGGTCACACGAAGTTTGGGCAATGCCGACGCCGCGCATGCGTGGCTGGCGGCCAATGGCGCGGGCAAAGCCCTGGTGGCGCAGGGCATCAGCATCCGCTTTGGCGGCTTGAAAGCGGTAGACGATGTGTCGCTGCGGGCAGCGCCGGGCGTGGTCACCGGGCTGATCGGTCCGAATGGCGCCGGAAAGACTTCGGTGCTGAACATGCTGAGCGGGTTTTATCGCCCGACCGAAGGCAGCGTCCAACTGGGCACAAGCGACCTGCCGGTCGGCAGCAGTGAAGACTGCGCACGCGCCGGCATCGCACGCACCTTCCAGACCACCTTGCTGTTCGATTCGCTGACGGTGTTTGAAAACGTCGCGCTGGCTTTGCCCATGGATTGCGACAGTGCCATGGCGCATGACTTGCTGGCGTTTGTCGGCTACCAGGGCGATCCGGCACACCTGGCCAGCGATTTGCCGTTTGTTGATCGCCGCATGGTTGAAATTGCGCGGGCGCTGGCTACCCGGCCGCGTGCCTTGCTGCTCGACGAGCCGGCCGCCGGCCTGGGCAAAAACGACAAGCACTTGCTGGCGGCGACGCTGACCCGTGTGGCGCAATGCGGATTGACGGTGGTGCTGGTCGAGCATGATATTCCGCTGGTCATGCAGGTATGCCCGGCCCTGGTTGCGATGGAAAACGGCCGCGTCTTGTGTACCGGCGCCGCCGAAACGGTACGGAATGATCCCGCCGTGATCGCTGCCTACCTCGGCGTTTCTGGTGACATTGCGCGCACAGCACGCAAGCCGGCTGGCGATGTGGTGCTGGATGCGACAGGCCTTGCCGCCGGTTACGGGCCGATCCGGGTCCTGGAAGACGTCAGCGTCAATTTGCGGCGTCATGAAGTGGTCGCCGTGGTCGGTCCGAACGGCGCGGGCAAGAGCACGCTGATGCGGGCGTTGACCGGGCTGATTCCTTCCAGCGGCGCCGTGCGCCTGGACGGCGCCGCGCCGGTATTGCGGCCGGACCGGATGGCGCGTGCGGGCCTGGTGATGGTGCCGGAAGGGCGGCAGGTTTTTCCACGACTTTCTGTGCGCGACAATTTGCTGCTGGGCGGCTATGCCACTTCACACGCAGTGCGCACGCGCAATGTGGACTTGATGCTGGCGCGCTTTCCGCGGCTGGCTGAACGTGTCGATCATGAGGCCGGTTTGCTGTCTGGCGGCGAGCAGCAGATGCTGGCCATTGCACGCGGGCTGATGGCGATGCCGACGGTGATCATTTTCGATGAGCCCTCGCTTGGCCTGGCGCCAAAAATAGTCCACGTCGTGTATGAGACCATCGATGGACTGGCGGCGGACGGCATGACGGTATTGCTGGTGGACCAGTTCGCGGCAATGGCGCTGGCGATTGCCGACCGCGGTTATGTCCTGACGCACGGCAAGGTGGTGGCCGAGGGCAGCGCAGAGGTCCTGTTGCGCGATGCATCCGTGCGCACTGCATATCTTGGAGAAAAGGCAAATGACACAGAACAGCGTACAGCCGCCGCAGCGCAGGCTTGAGCAGCATGACCGGTACAGTTATCGGCCGATCACGCAACGGCCGGATTATGCGTGGCCGGACGGCAACCGGCTGGCGGTGTATATCGGCTTCAATGTCGAAAATTTTGAATTCGGCCGCGGGCTCGGCGCCAAGCTCGCGCCGTCCGCCGAGCCCGATGTCCTCAACTATGCCTGGCGCGATTATGGCAAC
>NZ_JAUSNH010000215.1 GCF_030645335.1 Lacisediminimonas sp.
AGCTTGAATGCCCAGTACACCAGCCACAGGGTCAGGTAGCCGGCGACAGCGCCGACCACCGCATCCTGGATCGGCGCGAAGGTGCCGCCCAGGTTAATCAGCAGGCCGCTCCACAACAGCAGGTAGGTGAGGTCGTCGGGCAGCAACTGGGTGTCGATGTCGATGAAGGTCATCGCCAGCAGCAAATAGCAGAACAGCAGCGCAGCCAGTCCGGCCAGGCCGCTGCCGAAATGCCAGACCATCAGGCCCGACAACAGGCCCGCCACCAGTTCGATGACGGGATAGCGCGCGGAAATCGGGGTCTTGCAGTTGCTGCACTTGCCGCCGAGCGCGAGGTAGCTGAGCACCGGAATGTTTTCCAGCGCCGTGATCTGGTGGCCGCAGGACGGGCAGGCGGAGCGTGGCACGGCGAGGTTGTAGCGTTCGGTATGTGGCAGCGGCTGGCCGCTTTCTTCGGCCACGTAGTTGTCGGACTCGCGCTGCATCATGCGCGGCAGGCGGAAGATCACCACATTGAGGAAGCTGCCGATGAACAGGCCGAACAGTGCAGCGACCAGGCTGGGCAGCAGCGATTGGGATGGGGCGAACAGCAAGTCGACAGGGGCCATGGACAAGGAGGGCGGGCAAGTTGCGGGTGGCGCTATATTAGCGCAGGGTGGCGAGGCGACAATCAATCCGCGGCAACGCAAGGGCGCTTGCGTTGTATTTCAGGCAAGCGCCGCCGGCAATATCCGCCGCCGGCGGTGACGGCTCAAGCGCCGTCTGCCGCCTCGGCCACTGCCTGGATTGCCGGCTTGTCGGCGCTTGCGCCCAGGATTTTCCCGAACGTATCGGCCAGCGCAGCCAGCTCGCCATCCGGCACAACTGCACCGAACCTGCGCGCGATAAAACCATCCGGCCTGATCAGGAATGCCTGGCTGCCGTCTGCGCCGTACAGGTCAAGGAACTTTGCGTCATCGGCAACATGGTCGCCATCGACGCCGACATGCAGGGTGGCCAGGGGCACGCCCGATGTACGCGCCAGTTTTTCTGCGGCCCGGGTCCACTTTTCCGCCCGATGCAGGACCAGCAGTACAAAAGACGGTCCCCACAGGTCAATGATTGATACCCGCTTTCCTTGCCGGTCGCGCAGCCACACATGTGGTGCGCGCACCCCTGGCACGGTGGTCTCGACATAGTCTTTCAGGGTCGGCGTGGGCGCGACTGTACGCTCAGCAATGATCGCGCGGGATTCATAGACAGTGCCTAATTGATACCCGGTGTGCAGCACACTGTTGTCGCCATGCGGTTCGACCCGCTGGCGCAGGAAGTCTGTTCCGGCCGCGCTGATCTGGCCCGACGAAAACAGCGTCGGCTCGCCAATCTGGACCGCGGCAACAATGGCCTGGTAATTCAAGGAGTTGTAGGTCGCCGTCTTGACCGACAACAGTGCCTTCGACTTGCGTTCGACCTCATAGGTGTCCAAGAGATCAGGCGAGGCCAGGCCGCGGGCGACCAGCGCCAGCTTCCATGCCAGGTTGTTCGCATCCTGGACGCCGGAATTCATGCCAAAGCCGCCCCAGGGCGAATGCCAGTGCGCGGCGTCGCCGGCAAACAGGACATTGCCTTCGCGCCATTTGCGCAGCAAGCCGGTGCTGTAATCGAAGCGGTAAAGCTGCACGATTTCTACTGCAAGCCCGGGCATCCCGAGCGCGCCCCTGATCCGTTCCAGCACGATCGCTTCGTTCGGCAATTCGTCCTCGTCATGCCGGAAGCTGTAGCGCCATAAACCGGTTTCCGGATGCTTGCTGCCAAACCATCCGGCATAGCGCGGATCAAGGATGAACGAATGGAAAAAACCATCGCGCCCCAAGGTATCGTCAAGCTGTGCGCGGAATTCGACCAGCACCTGGTTGCCGAAGGTGGGTCCATGATCCTGTCCGCTGGCCAGGCGGCTGCGCACCAGGCTGTGCGCACCATCGCAGGCAATCAGGTAGCGTGCCTGCACCTCGGTGCTCGCCTGCGATTCGGTTTGCTGTACTTCGATCCGGACCCGGTCGCCCATGCGTTCCACATCGGTAACCCGCGTGGCGAAATGCAGCGACACATTGGGCCACTGCGACGCCTGGCGGCAGATTGCGGCTTCATAGTCGGAGGCCGGGATCTTGCGCGGATAGGCCGGGCTCAGGTGCTCCCATTTCCGCATGTAGTCAGCATCCGAGCCGTCGGTGGCGCGAATGGTCGCCACGGGCCCATTGGCGATGTTCACATAGAAGCCCTGTCCGTTGGATCGCTCGATCGACCATCCTGCCTTGTCGAGCCGGTCCCACACGCCCCACTGCCGGAAAAATTCCGCGGTAGATGCGTGCACGTACTGACCTTTTGGCAGCGTGGTCGTGCTGGCGCGCTTCTCGAACAAGGCAACCCGCAAGCCCGCGCGCCCCAGCAGGTAAGCGAAAGAAAGGCCCACAGGCCCGCCGCCGCAAATGACGGCGTCGAGACAAGCCTCGCCGGGCTGGATCGATCCCGCGTTCATATCGAGGTTCCTCCGTTTGCACTGCGCGCCATGCGCAGTGGACACTTGTTCCATTCGGACCATGAACCAACAAACAGGCGCGGTGTGACTTCAAGAGCGGACATGGTCAGTACAGCCAGTGCGGACAGCACGCCACCGCCGCAGTAGACGACGACATCGGTGTCAGGCACCGCGCCGGTTTCCATATAGAGCTGTTTAATCTCGCCAGTGGTGCGCAACATGGATGCAGGCGTCCACTGCAGCGAAGCAGGAAGGCTGACGGCGCGCGGTATGCAGCCGGCGAGATAGGAGGCTTCGTCGCGGGCGTCGATCAACAGGCAATCGGGGTCCAGGCACTCCACCTCCTCAACGCTGATCGTGGGCATGTTGCCGGGACTGAGCGTGAGGACATTTTTCGACGGGCGCAGCCGCGGGACGGTATCGCCGCTGGCAACTGCGCCGCCATTGCTGATCCATGCCTTCAAGCCGCCGTCGAGTACCTTTACATGGTCAAGGCCGGCCCACCTGAGTACCCACCAGGCGCGCGCAGCCAGCGCCAGGGAAGGACCATACACGACTACTTCGGTATCGGCATCAACGCCCCATCCATCGAGAGTCTTTTTCAGTTCATCGATTCCAGGTAGCGGCAAATTGCCGCTGGTCGCACTCGGCTGCGCGGCGAACACATCGCGGATCTGGGCATGGACGGCGCCAAAGATATGGCACTCGCGATAGTTCTCAAGTTCCAGCGGTGCATCGCCCAGGCGAACATCGACGAACAGCCTGTTATTGTTTTCAGTGGCCAGCAGGTCGATTGCCTGGACAACTTGATCGGATACGGAAGAAAACCGATGTACCACGAGAGCTCCTTGAGATGGCGTTTCGCCACAAAACCTAGAGCAATCCCCGGCCGGGAATGACTGGTCGCGGCCAGGGACGCGTCTTATTTTCCGGTAGAGAGGTTGTTTTCCTTGACCAGGCGGCCCCAGGACTTTTTCTCGGCGCTGACGACCTGCTCCAGATAGGCCACGCGGGTGTCGGGAATTTCGCCGCCCCAGGAAATCGCGGTTTCAATATTGGCCGGGTCATTGGCGATCTCGCCGATCTTTGCAGACAGGATCTTGACGATATTCGGATCCATGCCCTTGGGTCCGAACAGGGCGATCCAGGCACCCATCGACGGAATGTCCTTGACGCCCGCCTCACCCAGCGTCGGCACCGTCGGCAAGGCTTTGCTGCGCGACGTCGAGCTCACTGCCAATGCTTCCATCATGCCGGACTTGATATGCGGCCATGCCGTCACCAGGGAAATGATCGCAATCTCGACATCACCGGCGAGGATCGCCTGCAGCTGCCGGGCGCCGGACGCATAAGGGATGTGCACGATATTGATTTTGGCGTTGCTGTTGATGAGCTCGCCCAGGAAATGCATCCCGGTGCCCACTCCGGCCGACGCGAAGTTGATCTTGCCCGGTGCTGCTTGCGCGCTGGCCAGGAACTTCTGGAAGCTGCCGTATTTGCCCGCCTTGGCGACGATGACGTAGGGTGTCGTGACCAACTGCGCGATTGGCTGCAGCTCCTTTTCGGGATCCACATTTTTGTCGTCCACCACGCCGCGGATCGTGATCGAAGACCCGGTGGCAAGCAAGGTATAGCCGTCTTTTGGCGCGGCCAGGACTTGTCGCGCCGCCACCTCGCCGCCTGCGCCGGCACGCACTTCGACCACGATCGGCTGTTTCAAACGCTCGCCCAGGCTATTGGAATACAACCTGGTTGAGTTTGCCGGGAATCCATCGCTCCACGGCATGATGATCTTGATCGGCTTGTCCGGATATCCCTGCGCAAGGGCGGCGCCGGTCAAGCCCAGGAACAGCATGGCGGTCAAGCAGAGTTTCCGTGACAACGAGGCACTGTTGAAGATACGCATATTCATTCCTTGAGATTGAAAAATGTCAGATCCGGCACCGACCTGCCGCCCTGGCCTGGCGGGCAAAACGATTGATCCATGACGTGCCTGGCAACGAAATGCGCAGGCCAGTAGGAGTGACCGCTTAGCGGTCATTTGTGACCGCTGTACGTTCATTATGCGATAACCATCGAGGCTGTCAATATGTGCGGCGCCAGGCGTGCGCGGCAGCGCCTGGCGCCGGGGCTCCTGAACCAGCGCGGCAAGTGATGGGTGGGCGGCGCGCCATCAAATAGCCACCATCGCCTCCCGGGAATTGCCAACTGAGGGCGGCCGAAACGCTGGCGGCCTGAATCGAACGCGGTTACCCTGAGGGCATGCCAAAAAACGCCTCTCTTTCCAGTAAGCTCGGTCGCGTTGGCGCCAGCTTGCTGGTGGTCGCCCTGGTCTCGATCGGGCTGACCTTGTGGGTGACCTGGCAGCTCGAAGGCGGCGCGGCGGCAGTCAACGAAGCGGGGCGCATGCGCATGCAAGCCTGGCGCCTGGCCAGTGCGGTACAGGCAAGCCCGGAAAAGAGCGCGGAGCTGGTGCGCCAGTTCGATGACAGCCTGGCCGTCCTGCGCAGCGGCGATCCGGGCCGGCCGCTGTTTGTGCCGCAGGACCCGCAGATCCGCGACCGTTTTGCCGCAGTCGAGGCGCTCTGGCAGACACAGCGCGGGCAATGGTTGTCCACACCGCCGCCCGACGCTGTCGCATCGGCGCAGGCCGCCGGCCATTTTGTCGACGCCATTGAATTGCTTGTGTTCGCCATCGAGCAAAACCTGTCGCGCCTGACTGCGATCCTCAACCTGTTCCAGTTCGTGATGATGGCCCTGGCCATCGCCGGCGCCATCGTCGTCATCTATACCGGCTATTGGTATGTGATCAGTCCGCTCGGGCGTGTGCAGCAGGGTTTGCGAACGGTCGAGGCGGGTGACTTCACGACCCGCATCGAAGTGGATACGCAAGATGAATTCGGCCAGGTCGCGGCCGGCTTCAACCGCATGGCCGAAACGCTGCAATCCTTGTACGAAGGCCTGGAAGCCAAGGTGGTCGACAAGACCCGCCGCATTGAAGCGCAGCGCATGCGACTGGAATCGCTGTACCAGATCAGCGCCTTCCTGGCGCGCGCCAGCACCATCAATGAACTTGCGCACGGCTTTGCCCAGCGCGTGCGCGTCGTGGTGAAGGCCGACGCCACCGTGGTGCGCTGGTCCGACGAAGCCAGCCAGCGTTACCTGATGCTGGCGTCGGACTGCTTTCCGCTCGACCTGATCGAGGAAGAGCGCAGCCTGCTGCACGGCGCCTGCTCCTGCGGTTCGCTGCAGCCGGATGCCCGCACCCGCGTGATCCCGATCGTCAGTCACCATGAAGAGCCGGTGCGGCACTGCGCCCGCGTGGGCTACCAGAACGTGGTCAGCGTGCCGATCCGCTTCCAGCAAAGGCTGCTGGGCGAACTCAACCTTTTCTTCCGCAGCGACATCGCACCGACCGCCGACGAGATCGAATTGCTCGATGCGCTCGCCAGCAACCTCGCCAGCGCGCTGGAAAGCCTGCGCGCGAGTGCACTGGAGCGCGAAGCGGCGGTTTCCGAAGAGCGTACCTTGCTGGCCCGCAACCTGCACGATTCCATTGCGCAGTCGCTTTCCTTCCTCAAGATCCAGGTGCAGTTGCTGCGCAATGCCGACCAGCGCGGCGACCAGGCTAGGTTGCATGAGGCGCTCGACGAGCTCGACAACGGACTGCGCGAAAGCATCAGCGACGTGCGCGAATTGCTATTGCATTTCCGCACCCGCACCAATACCGACGACATCGAACAAGCCTTGCAGGAAACCCTGCGCAAGTTCCAGCACCAGACTGGCTTGCCGACCCATTTGCAGGTGGAAGGTCATGGCCTGCCGCTGCCGCCCGACACCCAGGTGCAGGTATTGCATGTGGTGCAGGAGGCAATGTCGAACGTGCGCAAGCATGCCCGCGCGACGCAGGTAATCCTCGAAGTGTTCAAGGGGCCGAGCTGGCGCTTCGTGGTGCGCGACAATGGCGTCGGCTTCGACGCCAGCAAGGCGGCGGGTGAATCGCATGTCGGCATGAAGATCATGCGCGAACGGGCAATGCAGATCGGCGCGCAGGTCGAATCGGTATCAAGCCCGGGGCAGGGCACGACGGTGACGCTGAGTTTGCCGGTTTATGAAATCGCCGCCAGCGATCCTGCTGCGGCTGATGCCGTCGATGTCGCCGCCGCCACCCTGCCGGCCGCCATGCTTGAAAGGGCTGGTGCGCATGACTGATCCGGTACGCCTCTTGGTGGTGGATGACCATGCGCTGTTTCGCCGCGGACTGGTGGCGCTGTTGTCGCAGGACAGCCGGTTTTGCGTGACCGGGCAGGCTGGTGATATCGGCGAGGCCTTGCGCTGCGCCGAGCGCGCCACGCCGGACCTGGTCCTGCTCGACAACCACTTGCCGGGCGTACTGGGCGTGGATGGCATCGCCTCGCTGAAACAGGCCGCTCCCGGGGTGCGCATCCTGATGCTGACAGTGAGCGAAAACCAGGATGACCTGGCGGCTGCCTTGCAGGCTGGGGCGGATGGCTACCTGCTCAAGACGGTCGAGCTCGATCGGCTGGCTGAGTACATCCTCAAGGTGCTGGAGGGGGAATCGGTGGTCAGTCCGGAGATGATGACCAAGTTGGTGGGGGCTTTTCGTGCGGCGGGCGGGCGGGTGAATGTTGCTTCATCCGCGGCGACGGTGGCTGCTCCGCATGGTCCGGCCGGCAGCGATGCAGGCATGGCTTTGCTGTCGCAGCGGGAGAGGGAGGTATTGGCGCTGATTGCTTGCGGGGATAGTAATAAGGTGATTGCTCGCAAGCTGGTGATTGCGGAGACGACGGTCAAGATTCATGTGCAGCATATATTGCGGAAGCTGGAGTTGAGTTCTCGGGTGCAGGCGGCGGTTTATGCGGCTAGTCGGGATATTCGTTGATTATTTTTTTGTGATTATTGGTTTGTTTGTTTCTTTTTTTTAATCGTGTTTTATTTTCATTGTGGTTAAGCGGGGTGTGCGCCCCCGCGGGCGCGTAACTTTCTTTTTGGCGCGCCAAAAAGAAAGTCACCAAAGAAAAAGGC
>NZ_JAUSNH010000222.1 GCF_030645335.1 Lacisediminimonas sp.
GCCTTCGCACTTCACTACGTCAGCGCCGCCTTCGGAAATCATGCGGCCTGCGTTGCGGATCGCATCTTCTTTCGAGAAGTGATACGACAGGTAGGGCAAGTGGGCGACGATCAGCCCATACTTCGCCACGCGGCTGACAGCCTGGGTCATGTACAACTGTTCTTCAAATTTGACGGTGGTCGGATCCTTGTGCCCAAACAGCGACATCGGGCCGGCATTGCCAATAATGAGCAGGTCAAAACCGATTCGATCGGCAATGGCCGCCATCGGTGAATCGTACACGCCGACCGAAGTGATCCGCTCCTTTTTGTTTTTTTTCTGCTGCAAAGACTTCAGGGTTACCTTTTTGCGCGCTTCGTCCACATGACCTCCGGCTATCAACACGACCGCAATTGGCTGATCGTTTCAGCCCCTATAGTCGCCGCACTGTTGACGCAATACTGTCGGCTAGTTGACATCAGCACGATTATTTTTGCCGCTCGCGTGCCGACGGGCTCGGCGAACCGGACGCCGCCGTGATTACCGGGGCCACACGCGCGCGTTCGCCCAATACCACAATGGCAATGCCACCCAGGATCGCCACGCCAGACAGCACCAGACGCAAGCTTAAAGGCTCACCCAGCAGCAGCATGCCGCCAACCGCAGCCAGGATCGGGACTGACAACTGAACCGAGGCGGCGCGGGTCGCGCTCAATTGCCGCAACGCCGCATACCAGAATATGTAGCCCATGCCGGACGCAAACACGCCGGACAGGATTGCGTACAAGATGCCCGTTGCATCCGGCCGCAATTGACCGGATAGCGCAAACACCAGCCCGGGCGCGATTGACAAGGGCACAGCCCGCACGAAGTTGCCAGTCGTGGTGGAGGCGGGATGCTTGCCGCCACGACCGCGCAATGAGTACAAGCCCCAGAACACGCCCGACGCCAGCATGGTCAAGGCGCCGAGCAGTGGCGGCGCAGACAGCCCGGGCAACATCATCGCCAGCAAGCCGCCAAAACTGAGTATGAAGCCGGCCACCTGGCGCAGCGCCGGCCGTTCGCCGGCGCGCCAGCCACTGACCAGCATGGTCAATTGCACTGCGCCGAACAACAGCAACGCGCCGGCGCCAGCCGATATGTTGACGTAGGCAGCCGAGAAGGTCCACGCGTACAAGGCCAGCACCAACGCCGAGCCCCAGTCGCCACCGATGGCACTTGTGTATGGACACTCGCCCGGTACCGCACTTGCAGCACGCGCTCGCCATGCGCGCCACGCCGGCGCTGCCGCCACTAGCAGCAACAGGGCCAGCGCACCCGACACCAATCGCACCATCGTGAACATGGCGACATCGATCGATGTCTGGCGCAAGGCCAGGCGACAGAACAGTGAGTTACCGGCAAAAGCCAACATCGCTACCGTTGTCAGGAAAACCAGACGTGCTTGGGACATTGATGATTCCGGTTGACAGCGGTTTGCACGAGTTGCCCATGCAGATTTCGAGCCGGCGTGCGCCACGCAAAACTAGCTCTTTGCGCGTCGTTTGCAAAGGCAGCATGCACTCACTGCACCGCCTGCCACATCGAGACGCATGATGCTCCTGAAAAGTTTTTGCTTTTGTCGGATAGCCGACAGTACGCTTTTTTTTTATCCCCCAAGATTGCCATCAATCGTGGCGCAGCATCCGACAATTTGCGCATTCCGTCGTCCGATCATCCAGACAATCCGATTTTCCGCCAAGGGTTCGTAATACCTGCCCGCGTCAATCAGAAAGGAACCGCAACATGGCACCAGAACAGCTCTACCTGACCCTCACTTGCAAGAACCGGCCCGGCATCGTGGCGGCGGTTTCCACCTACATCTTCGAGTACGGCGGCGACATCGATGAAGCGCAGCAATTCGACGACAAGCAGAGCGGCCGGTTTTTCATGCGAGTAAGTTTCACCTCTGAAAAAGGCAACACTGACGTTGGGGCCTGGCGCGCTGGATTCATGCCACTGGTCGAGCGCTTCGGCCTGATGTGGTCAATGCGCCCGGCCAGCGACCTGCGACGGGTGCTTATCATGGTCTCCAAGCTGGATCATTGCCTGAACGATCTCTTGTATCGCTGGCGCATTGGCGAACTGCCGATGATCATTACCGGCATCGTTTCCAATCATCCGCGTGAAGCATTCACCGGCATGGATTTTTCCGGCATCCCGTTCCATCACTTGCCGGTCGACAGCAGCAACAAGCCTGCGCAAGAAAAAAGGCTGCTCGATTTGGTTAGCGAGAGTGCGACCGACATGGTCGTCCTGGCGCGCTACATGCAGATCCTGTCCGACGAACTGTCAACCAAGCTGTCCGGGCGCTGCATCAACGTGCATCATTCTTTCCTGCCCGGCTTCAAGGGCGCCAAGCCCTATCACCAGGCCCATGCCCGCGGCGTCAAGCTGATCGGCGCGACTGCGCACTTCGTTACCAGCGACCTCGATGAGGGACCTATCGTCGAGCAGGACGTCACGCGCGTGCGGCACAGTGACACGCCGGAAGACCTGGTGCGAAAAGGGCGCGACCTGGAGCGTCAGGTGCTGGCGCGCGGCCTGCGCTACTACCTCAGCGACCGGGTATTGATCAACGGCTCGAACGCCGTCGTGTTTTCTGACTGATCTATGGCGAGAACGACATGACCGCAAAAAAAATCGACGGGCTGGCACTGGCGGCCAGCTTGCTCGCGATCACACGCGACGACGTGGCCGCCTTCAGTGCAACGCAGGGCCGCGCGCCCGGACTGGCGGTGATCCTGGTGGGCGAGGACGCCGCCAGCACCGTCTATGTACGTAACAAGCTCAAGCAAACTGGCGACGCCGGTATACGCTCTTACGAACACCGGCTGCCGCCTGACACAAGCCAGCAGGGCTTGCTGGCGCTCATCAGTGACCTGAACCTGGACGATAATGTCGACGGCATCCTGGTGCAGTTGCCGCTGCCCGCCCAAATCGACGCCAGCAAAGTGCTGATTGCGATTGCACCGGAAAAAGATGTCGATGGCTTCCACCCGATGAATGTCGGCATGCTGGCCACCGGCAAGCCGGCGATGGTGCCCTGCACACCACTGGGATGCGTGTTCCTGGCCAAATCGGTGCTGGGCAACCTGACCGGACTCGAGGTCGTCGTCGTCGGCCGCTCCAATATTGTCGGCAAGCCACTGGCGCAATTGCTTGGGCTGGAGAACGCGACCGTCACGATTGCGCATTCCGGCACCCAGGATATTGGCAGCGTGTGCCGGCGCGCCGACTTGCTGTTCGTTGCGGTCGGCCATGCAGAGCTGGTGCGCGGCGAATGGATCAAGCCGGGAGCGGTCGTGATCGATGTCGGCATCAATCGGGTAACGCGCGCTACGGACTCCGAATCGGCAGGGCCGCAAACCCGGCTGGTCGGCGATGTCGCGTTTGAAGAGGCAATGAAAGTAGCGCGGGCAGTGACCCCAGTGCCAGGCGGCGTGGGTCCGATGACCATCGCGTGCCTGCTGCAAAACACGATGCGGGCGGCGCGCTTGCGCGCTGGCACCGGCACCATCGGAATATGAGGTTTCCGATGGACATGAATTTCTGTTCGCGGGCGGCAATGCATCCATGGCGCATCGAGATCAGCGGCCTGGCGACGCACTCGCGGGTTGGCATCTGGGAGCATGAGCTGGAGCCGCAACCGGTTCGCATTGATCTGTGCATCGACGCACTGGCGCCTGCTGTGCCGCGCGAGATCGGCGACTGCATCGATTACGAGCCGCTCTACCGCTGGTTTTCGCAGGAGTTCCCGTGCCTGCCACATACGCCCTTGCTGGAAACCCGGGTGCTGGAGATCATGGCTTTCGTGTTCCGGCATGATGTCCGCATTGGCAGCGTGGAAGTGGCTCTGTTCAAGCCGCTGGCTGGCCCCTGCGCGCGCGAGATCGGCGTGCGCACGGCGATGACGCGCCCTGAGTTTGGCCGGCTCTCTGCGCACCAAGTGGATGAAGCCGTGGCTGCAGGCTAGTTCTTGCGTGACGGCAGCCCCGAAAATTGCCGTGCTCTGCAAAATAAATCGGAATGGGCGGCAGCAATAGGCCGACGGGCACCGGTTGATAGCCGTCGCTGCTACAGCGATCAGGGCGCGGGCATGCCGCAAGTCCCCTCGGCCTGGCAGCCCAATGGCAAGTGCACCGTGTACTGGCGCGCCGCCACCTCAATCCGACGCCCGGTCTGGCCCGCCGGCACATTCCACGCCACTATCTTCAGGTTCCAGCTGCCGTAGGGCCAGTTACGGTAGCGCCAGTCGAGCGTTGCGCCGGTCTTGTCCGGCGCAACCGTGAATCGTCCGTAAACGATGCTTTCGTCGTTGGCCGAGACCAGCTCCACGTTTTCCATGCCGGCTCCGGCAACCACGAATGTCGCCGCATTGAGATACGGTTCAAAACCCAGGAAGGTATTGTTCGCCGGGCCCTCAATCAGTTGCGCGGCGAACGTGACGGTCGGCGTGCCTTGCGTTGGCGTATCCGGCACGTCGGATGTGCCGGCAGCGGGAACGGCGCCACTGGCTGCCGGGCTTGCCGCCGTTGCCGTACTGTCGGATCCACCGCCGCAGGCGCTTGAAAACACGATCGCCAATGCGATCAGTACCAACCTGGAAAAAGTCATGACGCAAAGTCCTGCAGATAGCCGGACTCTTACTGTGCGCGCGACTTGCCGTGCTTATTTGTGCGGGCGCAAAGCGCCGGATATGGCGCGGCGACCTGCATCACGTCAGCGGGCGATTGCGTGGTGTGGAGGCAATTGATGCACGAAACAGCGCACGGAACCGCGCCCGAAACCGCGTACCAGACAGCGCACTAAAAGGCACACTGAACCGGACAGCCGCCTTGCCGGATCAGGCAAAGACTTGCGGATTGGCATGCCATATCGCGTAATTCAGCGCAGCAGCAAAGCTGACCCACAACAGGTAGGGCGCAAGCAGGATGCTGGCGGTCCTGTGGATCGGCCAGAACGCGACCATGGTCATGATGATCATCGACCACAACAACATGATTTCAATGAATGCCAGCGCACCCAGGCGCCAGCCGAAGAACAGCCAGGTCCACAAGGCATTGACGGCCAACTGGCCCAGGAAAAGCAACAGTGCACCGCCGGCATGGCGAAAGCCGCCGATACGCCAGACCAACCACGCAGAAACCGCCATCAACACATACAGCACGGTCCATACCGGGCCAAACCAGGACGCAGGCGGGGCCCACGCGGGCAGCACGAGCTGCTGGTAAAAACCGCCGGCATTGCTGGACGCAATGGCGCCGATGCCGGCGGCCCCAAAACAGACCAGCAGCCAGCCGGCCAGTCCTAGTGACTGCCTGATGCCACCGGGGTTGGCGTGTCTTGCCATGATTGCGATCCTCAACGAAAAGCTGGCGCCGCCGGATTATTGCGGCAGCGTCGGCGCAACCCGGTCGGTCACATCCATGCCGATGCCGCGATAGCCGGCAAACCGGCTGGCGTCGTCGAATATCGGCTCGCCGCTGACTTGCAATACCTGCATGCGGCCATCAGCCGTGCTGCGGGTGAACAGCAGGTCGACGAAGGGCTGGCGCGCGGCGATCTTGGCGGCCAGTTGGGCGCGCCCCGCCGCGTTGCGGTCTGTGGCGCTGCCTGCCTGTGTAGCTGTCTGCTTCGGATCGATCCCCAGCATCTCGAACACCGGCCCGGAGACACTGGTGAAATTGCCCTGCGCATCCTGTTCCCAGTACCAGTCCGATGAAAGCTCGGTAAAGCTCTTGAAGCGCGCTTCGCTGGCACGCAGTTCGGCCGTGCGTTCCAGCACGGTGCGCTCCAGCACCTGGTTGTAGTCGGCCAATTTGCGATACAGCAGCCGCACTTCCAGCATGTTGCGGATGCGGGTCTGCACCTCGACCAGGTCAAACGGCTTGCTGACAAAATCCCTTGCGCCGCCGTTGAGCGCGCGCAGCTTGTGGCCAGGCTGCGCGGTGATCACCAGCACCGGCAGGTAATCGCTTTCGATTTTCTTGATCTGCTCCATGACCTCGAAACCGTCCATGACAGGCATCTGCAAGTCGAGCAGGATCAGGTCGTAGCGATTGGCCTGGTACAAGGCACACACCGACGTCGGGTCCATGGTGGTTTCGATCTGCGTATAGCCGGCATTGCGCAGCATCCTTTCCAGCAGGATGACGTTGGCTTCCTGGTCGTCAACGATCAGGATGCGGGCATTCAGCATTTCCGATGGATCAAGCATCATTTTCTTTCATAGGTACAGCACTGCGTTCGCTTGCCCTG
Source organism: Lacisediminimonas sp. (assembly GCF_030645335.1). Classification (GTDB taxonomy): domain Bacteria; phylum Pseudomonadota; class Gammaproteobacteria; order Burkholderiales; family Burkholderiaceae_D; genus Lacisediminimonas. The sequence continues at coordinate 6,280 of NZ_JAUSNH010000222.1, forward strand.
GCCGCCGACGCCGACTCATCGGGCTGGAGACCGTCTTTTGATTGCTCGATGACTGCGTCGAGCGTGTCCATCAATTCCTTGACCTTGATCGGCTTGGTCAGGTAGCGGAAAAAGCCGATATCGATGCCGCGCTTGATATCGCTGGGCATTGCATTTGCCGACAGTGCAATGACCGGGATATGCGCGGTCGCCGGGTCTGCGCGCAGCACCTTCAATGCGCCATAGCCGCTGATGCCAGGCAAGTGGATGTCCATCAGGATGATATCCGGTTGGGCGGCGCGCGCAACAGCAATGCCCATATGACCGTCGGTTGCGGTCAATAGCCTGATATCGCTGCGGCGCGCGATCAGCTGCTCGACCAGCATCAGGTTGGCCGGATTGTCTTCCACGTACAGCAAGACATGCTGCTCGCCGGCGGGCAGCGGCTGCACCGCCGCCAGCGCCAGGCCATCGGTCCCGAGGCTCTCGGCCTCGAATGGCAGTTGCTGTGCAACCGACGTATCCAGCTCGACCCAGAACAGGCTGCCGTGACCGACGCTGCTTTCCACGCCGATCGATCCGCCCATCAGCTCCACCAACTGCTTGGTCACGACCAGACCGATGCCGGTGCCTTCCTCGCTGCTGGTTTGCTGGCCGAGCCGGTTGAACGGCTGGAACAGTTGCGCCAGCTGTTCCGCCGCCAGGCCCACGCCGGTGTCGCGCACGCCGATCCGGATCCGGCTTCCGCCGACCGATTCGCAAGTCACCGTGACCGAGCCCTCGCGCCGGTTGTATTTGATCGCATTGGACAGCAAATTGATCATCACCTGCTTGACCCGGATGCGATCGGCATGCACCAGCACGACGTCGCCGGCCGGTGGAAAATGCATCTGGATGCCGAATTTTTGCGCTTGCGGCTCGAACATCGCGTGGCAATCCTGCAAGACCTCGCTCATCGACATCGATTCCACCGACATCGTGACCCTGCCCGATTCAATCATCGCAAGGTCGAGGATCTCATTGATCAGCCGCAGCAGGTACCAGCCGGCTTTCAGGATCTGGTTGACCGACTGCTTCTGGCTCGGGTTCAGCGGCGGCGTATCGGACTCCATCAATTGCGCAAACCCGAGCACGGCGTTGAGCGGGGTGCGCAATTCATGGCTCATGCTGGACAGGAACTCGGACTTGGCGCGATTGGCCTTTTCGGCCGCCGCACGCGCATTGTCGAGTTCGATATTGTTCTGCTGCAGCATGTGATCGAACTGCTTGCGCTCGGTGATGTCGCGCGCCGCCGCGAACACGCCCTGCAGCTTGCGGTCGCGGTTGTAGAACGTCGTGGCGTTATACGACACCACGGTTTCCTTACCGTCCAGTGCACGCACGGTCAGCTCGTAATTGGTGACTTTGCCTTCGCTCAAAACGCGCGCAATGGCTTCCTCGGCGCGCTCTGGATCGGTGAAGTAATTCTTGCAGGGTGCGCCGATCAAGGCCTCGCGGGTGCAACCGGTCAGCGCTTCCATCTGCTGGTTGACGTCGCTGATGATGCCGGATGGGTCGGTCGTCATCAGCGCATCGATGTTCGATTCGATCAGCGAGCGGGTATAGAACTGCTGGTCGCGCAGGCGCTGGTCAAGCAGCGCCTGTTCGGCCTCTACTTGCTTGCGCGCCGTGTTGTCGGTGCCGATCAGCAGGTAGCCAATGATGTCGCCCTCTTCGCTTTGCAGCGCCGTGACCGATACGATGGCCGGGAAGCGGGTGCCGTCCTTGCGGATATAGGTCAGCTCATAAATATCTTCTATCCCGCGCGATGCCTTGTAGACCAGCGCCGCAAATCCGGGCGCGATGGTCGAACCCCACTCGATGCTCAAGGCCTGTGCCCGGTCCACCAGTTCCTGGGGGTCGGAGATGCCGGACGGCGTGATCTTGTCGATCACCTCCTTGGCGTCGTAGCCCAACATGCGCTCGGCGCCGGGGTTGAAGATCCGGATCACGCCGCGGGCGTCGGTGGCGATGAAGGAAAAATTGATGCTGCTGAAGATAGCATGCTGCAGTGCGCCGGCTTGCAGCAAGGGACCCTCTTGCAGCTGGAAAGCGCCGCCGGGCCGGCTCTTCAGGCCGCGCCACACCGGTATCGCCAGCAGTCCCAGCAAGGCCAGCAAGCCCATTACGCTGACCTGGATAACCAGCGTGTCGACGGGAGACTGCCCCTCGCTTTTCAGGGCCAGGAACGCGACCAGCAGCAGTACCAGCAGCGTGGCGCAGGTCGCGCCGAACATCATCAGTTCGACGGACAGCTTCCTGATCGGCGGTTCCAGTTGGTCTTCAGGCATGGCGGGTCCCGGTTAGGCTTGAAAAGAATGGGCCCGGAAGACTTGGCGCAAGGCGGCGCTCCGGGGACTGGTTGCGAATTTTTTTACCGGCCAGTGCCGGATGCCAGCCCTGTGCTGGCGCGCCGCCGGTTCAGGCGGACTGGGCTTTTGCCGCCCCGCCCTGCCGTTGCCGAACGTCGGAAAGCAAGCGTGCAAATTCTTTTTTCACGACCTGGTAACACTCGCAGACATCGCGCTCCAGCCCGGCCCGGTCCAGCACCGAGATGTGGCCGCGGCGATAACTGATGAACCCAAGGTCCTGTAATTTGCCGGCGGCTTCGGTCACGCCTTCGCGGCGCACTCCCAGCATGTTGGCGATCAACTGTTGTGTCATCGTCAATTCGCTGGACGGCAAGCGGTCCAGCGTGAGCAGCAACCAGCGGCACAATTGCTGCTCCACCGAGTGATGCCGGTTGCATACCGCGGTCTGCGACATTTGCGTGATCAATGCCTGCGTATAGCGCAACAGCAAGCGCATGACTTGCCCGGCAAGATTGAATTCATCCATCAGGATTTGCGCCCGCAGCCGGTAGCCGTAGCCGCCGGTCTGCACGATGGCCCGGCTCGGCGTGGTGTCGCCGCCCATGAACAGCGAGATGCCAAGCACGCCTTCATTGCCAACGCCGGCAATCTCCGACGAACCGCCATTCTCCAGCTCGTAATGGAGCGAGACGATGGCGGTGGTCGGGAAATAAACGTGTTGCAGCTTGCCGCCTGACTCGTATAGCACATCGCCCAGCAGCATCGGGATCAGTTCGAGATGGGGCGCCAGGCGGTCGAACTCAGCATCGAGCAATGCGGCCAGCAAGTGGTTCTCGTTCGGATCGTGCTGATCTTGGTGGTTCGACATGTTTGTGGTCCTTCGCCCATCGATTACGCAGGGCCGGACTGAACTCCGGGCACGGTTGAGGCGCAACGGTAACACAGACTGCGCTGACCAATGTTGCGCGACCGATTTTTAGCCGATCGATAAAAGAATGTCCTTGTGGGCGCTGGCGCACATACGGGGGCTGGCTGAGGCCTTATCTTGGCGTTGTCCCATCCGATTACTAACAGGAACAGAAAAAATGAAAAACTTCAAAACCGTATCGCTCTTGCTGGCCGCCCTGATCCTGACCGGCGTCGCCGGCTGCGCATCGAGCCCGACAAAAGAAAGCACCGCCCAATATGTTGATGACTCGGTCATCACCACCAGTGTGAAAGCAGCGATCTTCAACGAGCCTTCACTCAAGGTCGCCGAGATCAATGTCGAGACATTCAAGGGCGTGGTTCAACTGAGCGGCTTCGTGCGCTCGTATGAAAACATCACGACCGCCGTGAGCGTCGCACGCGGCGTCAAGGGTGTGCAGTCGGTCAAGAACGACATGCGGGTCAAGTAAGAACAAGCAGCGCTGCGCAAGCGGCGTTGACCTGGCTGGGTCGGCGATCGTGCCGGCCCGCCCCTGGCAAGCCACACTAAAAACAAGGAATTCAAAATGAAAACCATCAAAACCACCTCGGCACTGGCCTCAGCACTGATTTTCGCGCTGGTACTCACCGGCTGCGCCAACATGTCGGGCCAGGACAAGCGCACGGCAATCGGCGCCGGTACCGGCGCAGTTGCCGGTGCAGTACTGACCGGCGGCAGCACAGTCGGCACGGTCGTGGGCGCAGGCGTCGGCGGCTATATCGGCAACCAGATGAAGTAAATCCCACGGGCCGCCACCTGGCCCTGTCGGGAAATGAAGCGCCCTTCGCGGGCGCTTTTTTTTGCCTGGCGCAGCGTGCCGATGCCTGCTATGCGCGCCACCGAACAGCCAGCTGGCGCCAAAAGGCGGACGATGGGTGCATACAACGACGAGCGCAAAGCGCTTGCTCGCCAACACCGGCTTCAAATTGACATCATCAGGCCAGGCGCCTGCCAATCATACAAATAGGATCATCATGCACAATGCTCTCGGAAACGAACAAAAGCCCAGGACCCATCCTGCCGTCATCGTTGCAGGCGTCGCCGTTGTACTGTTCTGCACAATCGGCGCGGCGGCCATCCTGGGATGGATTCCATCATCGCTATCCGGTAACCAGCCGGCCACGCCAGTGGCAGCGTCCGCGCCGGCTGCGTCCAGTGCACCGCGCGTCGCCGCCAAGGCAGTTGCCAAGCCAGCCGCCGAGCCCGTGCGCCAGGCCCAGGGAAGCAACCAGTCCACCTATGCCGCCAACGTACCGGCTGTCGCCAATTGCGCAGCATGCGGCGTGGTTGAGTCAACCCGCGAATTCAGCACGCGCGGCTCAGGCAGCGGACTTGGCGCAGCAGGCGGCGCAGTAGTCGGCGGCTTGCTTGGCAACCAGGTCGGCGGTGGCCGCGGCCAGGATGTGATGACCGTGGTCGGTGCGCTAGGCGGTGCAGTGGCCGGCAACCAGATCGAAGGCAAGATGAAATCAACCCAAGGCTACGAAATCGTCGTGCGTCTCAATGATGGTTCAGTGCGTACGGTGCAGCAGACAACACGTCCGGAATGGCGTGCAGGCGACAATGTACGCATCGTTGATGGTGTCGTGCGCTCCAACGGCTGACCAGGCTGGCGGTGGTCGCATCGCGCGACCGCCAGGCTTTAAAGCCTCCCCAAACGCCTTGCGCAAATAGCGCAAGGCGTTTTCTTTTGCCCGGTCCGACTGTGTCACGGCCCGCGCCGGTCGATGCGGCCATGCCAGGCGCGGACTCGTCCGGATCCACGCGGCGTGTATCCCGCCGGCCGCTTTTTGCGCAGCAGCGCCGCAGGCCCATACCGGGATCGGTGCGGCCACGCCACGCTGCGGCCTATTCCAGGCCAGCACCAACGGCAAGGATTGCACCGCCTTGATGTCCTTGCGCATACGGCCCAGCGGCCCGCGCCCCGGATGCCACTGCGGCAGACGTAAAAAAGCCCCGGTCACCATCAAGGTGGCCGGGGCCGTCAAACCAGTGCTTGCCGTATCAGGCGCCTGATTTACCAGGCGCTGTTTTCAGCAATCAGATATCGCGCACCAGTCCGCCATCGACAATCTTCACCTTGTCGCCGACCTTGTAGCCAGGGTCCGCTGCAAACGTGATCGTCTGCTGGCCACCATTATTCAGGCGAACCTGCACTTCATGGTGGGAGTTCTTGCGGACATTGCCTTCGATCGTCCGGCCGGCATAAGCGCCGCCGACTGCACCGGCGATGGTTGCTGCCGTGCGGCCATTGCCACTACCGATCTGGTTGCCAAGCAATGCGCCCACTACGCCGCCACCGATGGTGCCCAGGTAGCCGCCGTCGCCTTTGGTTTCCACCACGTTGACCGACTCAACCGTACCGCAAGCGATACACATCCGTGCAGCACGATAGGCATTTGGCTCCGTGCTTTGCAAGGAACGCACCAGCTTGCCGGAAACCACACGCTCGCCAGCGCGCAATTCAGCGATTACCTGGCTGTTGGCGGTGATCCGGTCACGTGGACGGATCGTGTAGACGCCGGTGTATTCGCCACGGCGCACTTCCTGCAACAGGAATTTGCCTTTCATGCCGTCGATCTTGAGATCAGCCCGGCCGCCTGGCGTGCCGTTGAGCGTGAATGCCAACTGGTTGCCGCGCGTGAGTTCGGCGCTAGGAACGACATCCAGGCCGGTAATCCGCGGGAAGCCGTCAGCTGCCTTGCCGGAGCGGTAGCCCACGCCGCGCTGAAGCGACTCGTCCAGCACCGTACTGACGACCTGGTTGCCAAGCCGCAGGTTGGCCGTGACGGCGCTGTTTGCCGTGATGTTGTCGCGAATGCCGATGGCGTAAGTGCCTTCGTATATGCCGGCATCCACTTCATTCAGGTTCAGCCCGCGCTGCGCGCCGGCGATACGCAAGGTCGCGGTAGCGCCCGGTGTGCCGTTAAGCGAGAAGCTCAGTTCCGCGCCCGGCTTCAGGGCTGGTACTTCGTCGACACTGAAGCCGTCGATGCGCAACACGGTGGCGCTGCTGTTGTATTGCTGGGCGCTGGCATCATTGGCAACCAGCCCCAATGACAACAGTGGAACCAGGGCGAATAGCCCCAGGAATAGATTGCGATAAGTTTTGATGATGATCTCCTGTTGAGTTCTAAGGCAAGGCGCAGCCCGGTATGGGATGCGCAACGACATGACGGATAAAGCTTGGATGAATATCAGGACGAGCCGGCCGGCGGCCAAGGGCTGCGGGCCTCTGGCTTACTTGCCGTGCTTGCCGTTGCTCTTGCCATGGCCTTTGTTCTTGCCGTGGCCCTTGCTCTTGCCGTCCTTGCGGTCGTCGTTGCGCGCATGTGCTGCTGCGCTGACCACCTGGCCATGGTTTTGCGGGTTGTCGCGCCAGGCCAGTGCACGTGCCTGGCGTTCACGCCAGTCGTTTTCGTACATCGGCTGGACATACACCGGACGCGGCGCATAAACGCCGGGCAGGACGACATTGACATCGATCGCAGCAGCGGCGCTGGGGCCGGCGGCCAGGATCAGGGCGGCGCCAGCGATCAGGCCAGCGGCAATACGGTGATAGGTTTTCATGGTGAGTCTCCTGTTCGTTAAGTTGACAGCACTCGTTATCCGCTGTTTGCCACACAGCATCTGTCCGATACCGCACATAGCAATAACGTCCATGCCTGCTGCAAGGCTCGTTAAGATTTCGTTTCATTTGCAACGAACTGAAACTGGACTGCAACGCATTCACGCTCGTGCCATGCTGTGCGCGGCAGCGAACAGAGCGTGCTGACACACCCGCGTATATCTGTTGGCCAATTCAGCACAGCAGGCCATCATGGGAAAAGATATGGACAAGGACACCAACCCGGACACTCGGGCACACTATCGCGACCAGGCGAATGCGCAATGGAGCGCGTGGGTAAGCCGCCCCGATTCAGGCAGCGCGCCAGCGCCGGCGTCCAATCCCGATCCACTGCAGGCCCAGGTCCATCCCTACCCGGATCCGGACGCATCCGCCGCCGCTGCGGCAAGCGCGGCAGGCCAGTCGGTCGAGAGCGTGCCGCCACCCGGGCCTGCCGCGCCGGCCGCCGGCAACCTGCTGACAGACACGCACCCGCATGACCACACGGTCGCTGTGCGCAACGTCGCGCTGGGCATCATCGCAGCGATTGCGGTGCTGTTTGCGCTGCAGTGGGGGCAACGGTTTTTCATCCCGCTGGTGTTCAGCATCGTCGCTTCATATACATTGAACCCGGTAGTCGTCTGGCTTGAGCGGGTGCGGATCCCGCGCGTGGTCGGCGCAGCTGTGGTGCTGATCGGACTGATCGGCGGCGCGGGCGCGGTTGCCTATTCACTACAGGATGAGTTCCAGTCCATCCTGGTCAGCATGCCCAAGGCGGCGCACCAGATCTCGCACGCGATTACGGATAATGAAGACGGCAGTCCGACCACCATCCAGCAAATGCAGGCAGCAGCGACCGAGATCGAAACCGCAACCAATGGCGCGGCCAGGCCAGGCGGCAAACGGTCTGCCGGTTCGGCTGCCGATACCTCCGCAGGCGACTCCGGTGCGCGCTTTCGCCTGAAGGACTGGCTATGGGCCGGATCGCTGGGTGCGCTGGAGTTTGCCGGACAGGCGACGATGGCAGTGTTCCTGATCTTTTTCCTGCTGCTGTCGGGCGATAGTTTCAAGCGCAAGCTGGTCAAGATGATGCCGCTGCTGTCCTCGAAAAAAATCACCGTGCGCATTCTCGACGACATCAACCGGTCGATCCAGAACTACATGTTCATGCTGCTGGTGACCAATGTGCTGCTGTCGCTGATGCTGTGGGTGGTGTTTCGCTGGCTGGCTCTGGAGAATGCCGGTGCATGGGCAGTGGCCGCAGGCTGGTTGCACATCATTCCCTACTTCGGTTCGCTGATCATTTCAGCGGCCACCGGGCTGACTGCGTTCGTACAGTTCGGGTCCTTGTCGCAGGGGCTGCTGGTAGCGGGCGCATCGATGGCGGTCGCCACGCTGGTGGGCACGCTGATTACCACCTGGATGACCGGCCGCATCGCCAAGATGAATCCGGCCGCCGTCTTCATCGGCCTGCTTTTCTGGGGCTGGCTGTGGGGCGTATGGGGTCTGCTGCTGGGTATCCCGATCATCGTCATCGTACGCGTGATATCGGAGCACCTGGAGGTAATGGGCCCGATTGCCGAACTGCTCGGTGAATGAACACTCGCCCCCCGCCTGGCGCCGCTGGTGCACACAGTAGCGACAGGGCTTGCCGCGCTTGTTCCGCCCGCGGGCGAATTTATTTCTCCATTGGTACGTTACCTCACATACATGGCGCGGCTTAGTCCGTAGTCTGCACACATCGACGCACTGCAGTGGTTGCGAATGCGTCATTAACCCAGGAATAATAAAATGTCTTCTACCCCTGAATCGTATTTGCGCACCGCGATCGTCGCGGCCTTTGCTGTCATTGCCTTCACCCCAGGACTCGCCGCCGCCCAGGCCACCACGCCGGACTATTGGGCCAGCCCCAATGGTGTGATCGTGCGCAGCGGTACCGGCCTGTGCTGGCACACCACGACATGGTCGCCCGCCAGCTCGGCTGAGGATTGCGATCCGTCGCTTGCAAAGGTGGTAGCGCCCGCACCGGTCGTGGTGGCCGCTGCACCTGCAGCCATCCCGCCAGCGCCGGCACCGGCACCTGCGCCAGTGGCAATCACGACACGCAAGATCACCCTCAATGCAGAAGAGCTGTTTGATTTTGACAAGTCGGTCCTGAAACCGGCTGGCAAAAAGAGCCTGGAGCAGTTGACCAATGACCTGGCTGGCGTGAGCTACACGGAAATCGCAGTGACCGGACATACCGACCGCCTCGGCAAGCCCGGCTACAACCAGAAGCTGTCCGAGCGCCGCGCCAATACGGTGATGAAGCAACTGGTCGCTAACGGCGTGCCGGCAAACCGGATCACCGCAAGCGGCATGGGCGAAAAGCAGCCCGTCACCAAGGATTGCAAGGGCGCCATCAGCAAGACGCTGAAAGCTTGCCTGCAGCCTGATCGCCGGGTAGAAGTCAGTGTCACGGGTACGCAGGAAGTGGCGCGCAAGTAATCGAAGTATCGGCCACGCCCCCCGGCTTGCTGGTGCGCGTGGCGCCTGAATGAGAAATCCACGCCGACCGCTTTCGGGCGGAAGCATGGCGACGAAGGGGCTGCGATTGCATCAATGCCCCTTCGCTGTATGATTTACCAACCAGAAAACAAGCCCGTTATGACCGACAGCGATTCCATGTGTGCGCAAGGCGACCTCCGGAAAATGTTCCGATGGCTGGGATTGGCCGCGTTGGGCTGCTTGATGTCCGCCTGCGCCGCCCTGCCGGATGCGCGCAGGCTGGAGAGTACCCTGGCGCCGCCGGCCGCCCCGACGGTAACGGGAACGCGCGGCGTACTGTCGGATAAAAAGGCAGACGCGCTGCTGAGCAAACGCTGGGCAAAAGTGGCAATCGACCTGAAGACACAGGCCGCGCTGGAAGAAGCTGCCACCGGTGTGCCGCTCATTGCCGGCAACAACATCACGCTATTGTTCGACGGGCCGCAGACGATGGGCGCCATGATCGACGCCATCGCATCGGCCACCAATCACATCAATCTTGAAACCTACATATTCGACCAGGACGAGCTGGGCCTGCGCTTTGCCGACTTGCTGATCGCCAAACAGGCGCAGGGCGTTGCGGTCAGCATCATTTACGACAGCGTCGGCACCCTCGGCACGCCAGCAGCCTTTTTCGAGCGCATGCGGCAGGCCGGAATCCGGCTGGTGGCGTTCAACCCGGTCAACCCGACAGCGCGGCTGGGAAAGGGCTGGCGCCTCAATAACCGCGACCACCGCAAGATACTGATCGTTGACGGCAAGCTGGCCTTTACCGGCGGCGTCAATATCAGCGCAACCTATTCCAACAGCTCCTTGTATCGATCCAAGGAGAAGGCCGATGCGGACGTCGGCTGGCGCGACACGCACATCAAGATTGAGGGGCCGGCGGTCGCCGCCTTGCAATGGGCCTTCCTGAAAACACTGGCCCAGCAAGATTCCGCAGACCTGCCGACAGCGGAATTGTTCCCGCCGCTGCCGATTGCCGGCGACAAGATCGTGCGCATCCTGGCCACCGAGCCGGGGGGTGAGCATCAGATCTATAAAGCCTATGCGCTGGCCTTTCAAGGTGCGCAAAAGTCGATCCACCTGACTGCAGCTTACTTCGTCCCTGACGAGCAGACCGTGGCGATGCTGGTCGATGCAGCCAGGCGCGGCGTCGACGTCAAGCTGATCCTGCCGGCAGTGTCGGACAGTCCGCTGGTGTTCTATGCCGGACAGGCTTCGTATGGCGAATTGCTGGCTGCCGGCGTCAAGATTTACCAATTGAAGATTGCGGTATTGCATGCAAAGACTGCGGTGGTCGACGGCACCTGGTCGACTGTCGGGTCGAGCAATATCGACTTGCGCAGTTTCCTGCACAATTCCGAACTCAATGTCGTGATCATGGGAGAGGCGTTTGGCCAGGAAATGGAAAACGCCTTCGCCGAGGATTTGCGCGATTCCAAGCAGCTCACGCTGCAAGCCTGGGAGACGCGTCCGGTGCTGGACCGGCTCAGGGAAATAGCGGCCGGGCTGGTTGCGTATTGGCTCTGATCCGCGGGGGGTGCATCCCCGCCAGGTTTCGCCCAAGACCATCCAGCGGCGCCAAGTCCCACTGCTGCCCCTGTAATTAAAAACAAGCGCAAAACAAGCCCCACTGTGTGCGCTAGCGCCCCGACCCCGGCGGTGGCAAGCCCCAAGATGACGTTGGACATTTCCTACCGTCAACTCAGGGCACACCGTGATAAAAATCAAAGTCCTCCCGTTAGCTTTGCTCCTGGCCATAGCCCAGGGCGCATTCGCACAACAGCCACCAACATCCGGTGGCCAGATGCAACAGATTCCAGCACCCCCCATGCAGGAGCGCTCCGCGCCCGAACTCCAGCTTGACCGTCGCGACGCCCCCGCAAGCGGCATCACGGACAGCGCGACCATCCTGGTGAAGGCATTGCGCATCACCGGCGCCCGCGCCTATTCAGAAGAGCAATTGCTGGCCGTAACCGGCTTCAAGCCCGGCGTGCAGATGACACTGGGCGAATTGCGCGGCATGGCAAAACGCATTGCGGATCACTACCACGCCAACGGTTATTTCGTTGCGCAAGCCTACCTGCCAGCGCAGGACATCATTGACGGCACCGTCCGCATCGCCGTGCTGGACGGTCAGTACGGCAAGGTCACTGTCGACAACCAGTCCAAGCTCTCAAACCGGATTCCGAACAGCCTGATGTCTGGCCTTGCAGCCGGCGACCCGGTGATGAACGCACCGCTGGAATCGCGCCTGCTGTTGCTATCGGATGTGCCAGGCGTGAACGTCAAATCGACCCTGTCTCCCGGTGCTGAAGTCGGCACCTCCGACCTGCTGGTCAAGCTGACCCCCGGCCCGCTCGTGAGCGGCAGCGTCGACGCCGACAATGCAGGTAACCGCTACACCGGCGAGTACCG
>NZ_JAUSNH010000230.1 GCF_030645335.1 Lacisediminimonas sp.
GTTGCCCAGGCCGCCGGCAATCATGATCGGCTTGTGGTAACCGTAGACGCGCCCGCCCACATTCTGCTCGTAGCTGCGGAAATAACCGGCCAGGTTGGGCCGGCCGAATTCATTATTGAATGCAGCGCCGCCGATAGGCCCGTCCAGCATGATTTGCAGCGGCGACGCAATGCGGTCCGGCTTGCCATAGATGCCGCCCTGCCCATGTGCCTGCCGCTGTGCCGGCGGCTGGCCGGCATCGCGCGCATTTTCCCAAGGCTGCACGGCATGGGTGATCATCAGGTTCGATACGGTAAAACCGGTCAGGCCGGCTTTCGGCTGGGCGCCGCGTCCGGTCGCGCCTTCATCGCGGATTTCGCCGCCAGCGCCAGTGGAAGCGCCGGGAAACGGTGAAATCGCGGTCGGATGATTGTGGGTTTCCACTTTCATCAGGATATGGGTCAGCTCTTCGCTGGCGCCATACACATGGCCGTTTTGCTCCCCGCGCGCATAAAAGCGCTGCACCGTCGCCCCTTCGATGACCGAGGAATTGTCGCTATAGGCCACCACCGTTCCGCGCGGCTGCTTCTCATGCGTATTGCGGATCATCGAAAACAGCGAACGCTGCTGCGGCTGGCTGTCGATGGTCCAGTCGGCATTGAAAATCTTGTGCCGGCAATGTTCACTATTGGCCTGGGCGAACATCATCAACTCGACATCGGTCGGATTGCGGCCGGCGCGGGTGAATGCGTCCAGCAAATAATCGATCTCGTCGTCCGACATGGCCAGGCCAAGCTCGGTATTGGCGCGCAACAAGGCGTCCTTGCCGCCGCCTTGCACGTCGACAGACTCCAGCGGCCGTGCTTCCAGCGGCGTGAACAGTTGCGCAACCCCGGCGGTTTCCCGCAGGACCAGCTCGGTCATCCGGTCATGCAGCAAGCCGGCGACCGCCGCAGCCGCTTGCGCATCGAGCGCGCGCGGCTTGCCCAACAGACCGCCCTTGCGCTCAATGAAATAGACGATGCCGCGCTCGATGCGATGCACCACGGCCGACAAACCGCAATTGCGGGCAATGTCGGTGGCCTTGCTGGCCCAGGGCGAAATCGTGCCGAAACGGGGAATAACGATGAATTGCTCGCCCTCCTCGCTGGCGGAGAACGGTTCACCGTAATGCAGCAGTCCGGCCAGCCGGCTGCGATCGGTCTCGCCAATCCCGGAAGAAGCGTCGACGAAATGCAGGTAGCGGCCGGCTACCGCGCAAATTGACGGCTCCAGATCCTGCAGCTGGGCTAACAGGCGTTGCGTACGAAAAGGGGACAGGGCATTCGAGCCCGGCAGGATCAGCATGGCGAATTCGAAGGGATGCGACAGCGAGCAGGAGTGCCGCATGAAGCGATCGTCTGTCTGGAAAGGAAAGCCGGATTATACCAACTAACCCGGCCACTCCAAGCGCTGCGGGCCCACCCGCCATGCCCGCAGCTTGTACCGGACCGCGGGGCAACAGCACTAAAACTTGATGCCATTCGTCAAACATACGGAACAAAGTTCGCTAATCGGTTACTGATGCCAGGCAATTCTGATCCATGTCAACTTCCCACTGAATGCTCGCAATAAGCACCTTGATGACGGATAGCCCATGACTTTTGTCAAAACACCTGGCCGTCGGCAAACAGCGCCCGCAGACGCACCATTGCCGCCTGCCTCTCCCCGTCAGGAACAGTCGCAATCGCCGGAAAAAAATTCACCGGCGGCACAGGACCATGTACTGGCCAGTACGTCCGATCCCAGCGCGCTGCGAAACATCAAGGATGAGCGGCCGTCTGGCCGATTGCACACCTTTAGCGACGGGACCCCGATCCCGCCCAATCCTTTTGACGATGATTTCACCGACGATGGCTCCCCGCCGGCAGCAAGCACCTCCGGCTTGCTGTCAGGCAGCGATCCGAATGCGTCCGGCATTGCGGCACGCAAGTCGTCCCTGGTGGCAAGCGGCGCGCTGCCTGCGCACGTCGATGAAGCGTTCTCCAGCATGCCGCTTGGCAGCGATGCGCAGTTACTGGCGTTTTCCCTGGTGCTGGAAATTGGCGCCAGCCTGGACGATGCCCGACAATATGCCAGCGAAGACATACCTGTTGTTCCCGGCAAGAGCGAACAACAGACCCGGCTCGAATACTGCCTTGGGCGCACAGCGGGACTCAGCGTCACCGAAGCAAGCGCATTCTGCGATTGCGAAGCCGATAGCGACCCGACACACTTCCGCGAGGCGACCAGGCATCCTGACGCAGCCAGTACGCCGTCAGTGAAAGTCAATTATTGCCTACTTCGTGCATTCGGCATGGAAGCGGAAACAGCCGAAAATTGGGCCGACATCGGACCCGACGGCGGCGCCATCATGTACCGGCATGACTTCAGGAAAATAAGTGCCTTCTATGAAGACGAGGCCAATCTCACGCTGAGCCCTGGGATATTTCCCCGCTTTGTCGGCGATTCCATTCCTGCTGCGGATGGCAAACGAATCGTGTTGGGCAAGGGTGGCTTCAATCAGGTCGAACTATTGCGCATCATCGATCCCCGGAGCGGGCAAGAACGCAATTTTGCATTCAAGCCCAGCACGAAGACGCCGTCGATTGGCTTGGGCGCTGAACTGACCGATATCAAGGAGGATGAATTTTTTCCCGAGACCAGGAACCTCGCAGCCGTGTCCGTCGCCCGCACGCTCGGACTGACCGGCGACGACGGCGTGACCGGCGACGCATTCATGGGCATCGTTGACGACAGGCTGGGCTTGTTCATGGAAGTCGCGCCTGGCAAGCCGATGGCGGCCCATCACTACAAGATGAAACTGGATCGAAATTCCAGCGACTACGCTCGCCTTACCAAGCCGGCAATGAAGAAGCAATTGATGAAAGACCCGGCAGTCAACCTGGCGCAATCCAAGATATTGGGCGTGCATTCGATCCGGTTCGAAGGCAAGGATGTCTTCCTTACCGGCTCCGTAACGGATCCCAAGAATCCGGATACGCTGGAACCATTCAGGAACAATAATCCATCCTTGAAAAAAGCGTACGCACGCGTCGAGTTTTTCGATGAGCTGATCAACGAGTCGGATTGCCACGCAGGCAATATCATCGTTGAAGAAAACAATGGCCGCTATTGCGCCCGGAGAATCGACCTGGATCAATCCTTTGGCCCCAACACCCAATATCAACTCACTCACGAAAATTCATTCATGCCTTATTACCTTCCGATTCAGACACGCTATCTGGACAAGGAACTTGCCGACCGATTGCGCTCACCCGGTATGCGGGATGCCATGGAAGCCGCGGTAGTCGGTACGCTGGTTTATATCGAGGATATTGAGGCTTTCCTGGATCGCTTCGATATGATCGTGGCGGCAATTGACGCCGGAGAGATCGAGGTAATCGACAATGACGATGGCTGGCGCGCTGCCGATATGACCAATCCGCGCACCTCACTGTTTGCCCGCGATGGCCAACGCCCGACATTCCTATGAATTTCCCATGCTGCAGACGATGCCTGTGCGTACGCCAGCCCCAGCCACAATTCAATACACTGAGGAACGACCATGTCGCCAATAGCCGCCACTGAAGCTTTGCAAGAATTTTTCCAGACCGAAAACCTGCCGGTGCCGCCGCTGCCCGCCGCATTGATGCAGGCGCTGGTCAAGACCGGACCGCATAGCTGGTCGACCCGCAGCGACGACAGCTCGCCCGAGGACATCGACCTTCGGATCGAGGAAGCACAGGCCAATATTGCCGATTACGCCGAGATCGGCTTTTCCGGCCACGGCATCAATTCCTGGGTCATGCACTGCAATGTCGTCACGCCATCGCTCGCACTGTTCCTGCAATGCCGCTGGGGCAACGCCTATGACGACGCAGAACGTGCCCGCCTGCGCATTGAAGGCGTGATCAGCTTTGTCGGCATGCTGCTCGACGACGCAGAAAAGGCCACGGCCCGGGGCGCCTTGCCGGCCAAGGAGCGTCTGGTCGTATTTTTCAGCGACCACGCACCGTCGCGCTGGCAATGGCGCTCTGCCTCCGACGCCTGGAATCAGGATGGCGACTTCACGTTACTGGGCGCGCTAGCGGCCCTGCGTGAACGGATTGACGCTGGCAGCAAGAAAAAATAAGTCCGTGCCAGCAGTCCGCCGACAGTAAGCGGCCCGACCTAGGCCTGGCCCAAGCCAGCAATAGCAAACAACTGACACCGAGGAGTCGTCATGTCTCAGCTAGTCGCTGCTGAAGAGCTCAAGGAATTTTTCCAGACCGAAAACCTGCCAGTACCGCCGCTGCCCGCCGCACTGATGCGCACGCTGGTCAAGACTGGCCCGCATAGCTGGTCAACCCGCAGTGATGACAGCTCGCCGGAGGACATCGACCTTCGTATCCAGGAAGCACGCAGCAACATCGCCGATTATGCCGAGATCGGCTTTTCCGGCCACGGCATCAATTCCTGGGTCATGCACTGCAACGTGGCGACGCCATCGCTAGCGCTGTTCCTGCAATGCCGCTGGGGCAATGCCTATGACGATGCCGAACGCGCCCGCCTGCGCATTGAGGGCGTGACCAGCTTTGTCGGACAGTTGCTCGATGAAGCAGCCAGGGCCGCCGATCTCGACGCCTTGCCGGCCAACGAACGGCTGATCGTGTTCTTCAGCGACCACGCCCCTTCGCGCTGGCAATGGCGATCCGAACCTGACACGTGGGAACAGGATGGCGATTTCACCTTGCTGGGTGCGCTGGAGGCGCTGAGTGAAGGGATCGATGCGGTCAGCACCAACTAAGGCGTGGATGCGCCAATAAGCAAACGGGGGGCAGGCGTTCGAATTGGGTAAATAGCCTGCCTTAGGGCTGAATGGATCACCGGGGAGCTTTTACTGATGAAAATAAAAAAAATCACGCCCGCCAACACGGGACGGTCTGCCACGACTGCGCCGCCCGCTGTCGGTAGGCAGCGCAAGGCGCCGATCCGCAGCGAGCATAGAAGCGACAGCAAAAAAGCGGTACTCGCTCGCACCGGAGCAGACCAATTGGAACATGCCCGGCAAACAGACAGGACACTGCCAGGCGCACGTCCGGCACGGAAGCAGACCACGCTTAAAAATACCCAAAACGGCGAAATCAAGCACCACCCTGCGACGCGGGCCGCACCAGCGCCGACACAACAACGACAGGCCGACCCGCGTCTGCAGCGGCGCCGCGCCATGCTCTTGCCGAAAATGTTGGCGCCGGCCCGGCCGAAGGCGGACACGCCCGATGCAGTCGTTCCCGCTAAGCAGCGGAGCGCGAGCACCAAACCCATCGCAGCCCCGCAAGATCCGCCGGTCCAGCAGCGCGCAGAGGCCGAACTCGATTTTCTGATCGCGAAGTATCAGGCGCTGGAGCCGCCAAAGCCGGCGAAAAAAGTACCTGCGCAGACAGCGACACCCGGCCAAGCCGCACAACAGGTGGAAGACGAGCTCGAGGCCCTTTTGGCGGACCTGGCACTGCAGGCGCCCACGGCAAAACAGAAACAACAACAACACCCTGCACCAGCACGGGTGGCAGTGCCGACCAAGTCCAAGCCGACACAGGAC
>NZ_JAUSNH010000231.1 GCF_030645335.1 Lacisediminimonas sp.
CAGCGGAGCGGCCGGTAGCAGTTCGATGGGTAGCGGCGCGGTCGGCAGCACAGGGGGCAGTCAATCTGGCTCCGGCACGATGGGCGGCGCTTCGTCAGGCTCGTCTACTGTCCCATCGTCCAGTCCGTCGACCGAACCATCGTCCAGTTCTTCGTCAAGCCCTTCGTCAGGTTCGATGAGCACCAGTCCTGGAACGTCGGGATCAAGCGGCGCTACCAGTGGATCATCGTCCAGCATGCCGGAGCCGGCAGGCAGTTCGGGCGCGACCGGGACTTCCCGATAAGCTGAAATATCAGGCAGCAACTGAAGGCGAGGCTTCGACCTCGCCTTTTTTTGTCAGGCGATCCGGACCGGCAACGCGGGCAAACCATGCCGCAGCAGTGCCGTGTGTCGTCCGATGAACCAACTTCAAGCCGGCCCGCTCATACCTACTTTAAGGATGGTTTCATGAACTTGCTGATCACCGGACACCATCTCGATCTCACCCCTGCAATCCGGCAATTTGTCGAAGAGAAGGTGCAGCGAATAACGCGACATTTCGACCAGGTGATGGAAATCGAAGTGGTCCTGACGCTGGAGGAAAACGCCGACAAGGACAAGCGCCAGCGGGCGGAAGTCAACGTACGGGTGAAAGGCGACACGCTGCATGCGGAGAGCTACGCGCAAGACCTGTACGCGGCGCTCGACTCCGTGGTGGAAAAGCTGGATCGACAAGTGGCGCGGCACAAGGACAAGATCAAGGATCACAACAATATCGCCACCAAGCATTTGCAACCCTGATGTGCGGATGCCGGGCGGCATCTGCCGCAGCACGGCAGGCAGCGATCCCGATGCCGCTGGCTATAACGCGGCCGGCAGCGAACGCGGTATTTCCACCAGCTTGAACGGCGGCCGGCCGGGCCAGCTGCGTTCGAGCAGAGGCTTGGCAACGTTATGGACCGGCGTGCCATTGACGGTCTTGCCTTCCAGCGCGCCGCGATGCGCATGTCCATGGAATACCGCCGTTACCGGATAACGGATCAGTGGATCCTCCAGCCGGCTGCTGCCCAGGAATGCGTAGATTTCCAATGGCTCGCCGACCACCGTACCCTCTATCGGCGCGTAATGCATCAGCGCCACCCGTTCGGTGGTGCGCAGCTTGGCCAGCGCCGACTCCAGTTTCAGCGCTTCCTGCAAGGCTTCATTGACGAACTGCTTGATCACCGGCTCTCCCCATGGCCCCAGCGCCCGCCGCCCAAAGCCGCCGGCGAATCCTTTTATGCCGGCAAACCCTACCCCATGGATGACGCAAGCTTCGCCATCGAGGACATGCACGCCGGCATCGGACAGGATCTTGCGCACATCATCCTGGCGCCCGGATTCAAAGTCGTGATTACCCAACACGGCAATCACCGGAATGCGGGCAGGCGCCAGCTCCTCGGCCAGCAGATGCGCTTCTTCGGGCGTACCGTAATCGGTCAGGTCGCCGCACAGCAGCAGCACGTCGGCCGCCTCTGCCGCCTGCAGGAACAAGGGGCGCAATTGACCTGTCGTGCTTTTAGAGCAGTGAAGATCGCCGACTGCTGCCAGCCGCAGCACTTCTCGTTCCTGGATCACGACGCCTCCTCGCTGTTGGGCCCGCTTGCGTCATGCAAGCATCGTACCGGCATGGGCACAAGTCTTGCTGCCGGCTTATAGGAAATCGTCCCGCATCGCGGTCGCGCTGGAAGGCCTGGCCGGACGGAAAGGGAGACAGCAGCATGAGCATGAGCGCGCTTGCAAAAAATGCCTCCGACGAGGGACGGACCCGCCGCTTCTATCGCAGCGTGCTGGAAACGCTGAATGACGCCGGCGTCGATTACATGGTCGGCGGTGCGTATGCATTCCACTGTTACACGGGCATACGCCGTGACACCAAGGATCTGGATATTTTTATCCGCCGCGATGATTTCAGTCGCGTCAGCGATGCGCTTGCCGCGGCGGGCTACCAGACGGAACTGACGTTTCCGCACTGGCTGGGCAAGATCCGCGCAAACGGCGACCTGATCGACCTGATTTTCAGCTCCGGCAATGGCGTGGCAGAGGTAGACGATGCCTGGTTCGCGCATGCGCCGGAAGTGGATGTGCTCGACATTCCCGTACGGATTTGTCCGGTGGAAGAAAATATCTGGTCCAAGGCCTTCATCCTTGAACGCGAGCGCTATGACGGCGCGGACGTCGCCCATCTGCTGCATGCCTGTGCCCGCATGCTCGACTGGCAGCGGCTGATGCAGCGCTTTGCGCCGCACTGGCGGGTGCTATTGAGCCACCTGGTGCTGTTCGGCTTCATCTACCCGGCAGAACGCATGCTGATTCCCGATTGGGTGATGCATGCGCTATTGGCGCGACTGCAGCAGGAGCTGCAAACACCGCCACAGCCGCAAGCGGTTTGCGGCGGCACCCTGCTGTCGCGCGAACAATACCTGGTCGATGTGGAGGAACAGGGCTATGTGGATGCCAGGCTGGAACCGCTGGGCAGCATGACCCGGGAACAAGCACGGATATGGACCGATGCGATACCGGAACGCAACACAAGGATGGCAACGACGCACCGGAAGGAACAAGGCCAGGCAGGACCGGGGGATACGCCCCGGTGCGACCCGACGCCACCCGACGCACAGGCCTGATGAAACCGGCGGCCCACTGGTGACCGGGAGTGACGCCAGCTTGTTGTTTTTATTGGCGGAAGCGGTGAGATTCGAACTCACGAACCCTTTCGGGTTGCCGGTTTTCAAGACCGGTGCAATCGACCACTCTGCCACGCTTCCTGCGCAGTATTCCGGGCGCGTGGAAACTGACTGCACCCGCAACTTTGCGAAGGGGGCAATTATGCCATCGCAGACGCCCGGCAGCAAAAATATTGCTGCGAAAGGTGATGGCGACTATCGCCCAGGATAGCTATTGCTCGACCGCCGCTCAATCAGGCGGCAAGAATAGCTGCTGCAAGTCATTCAGGAATCGCTGCCCCAGGTCGGTCGGGCAAATCCGCTGGTGGTCGCGCAATAGCAGCCCGCGGCGCTCCGCCTCGTCCAGCTGCGCGGCCACTGCGCTGATCGGCAAACCGGTGCGCTCACTGAAAAGATTGACCTCGAAACCGTCCGACAAGCGCAGCGCATTCAACATGAACTCAAAACCGAGTTCGCGCCGCGCGACTTCGCTGGAGTCGGCAATCGCGTTGCCCTTCAGCGCCTGCTCCATGTATGAAGCCGGCTGTTTGTAGCGGGCCTGGCGCACGATCCGGTGCGGAAACGACAGCTTGGAATGCGCACCCGCGCCGATACCGAGGTAGTCGCCGAATTCCCAGTAATTCAGGTTGTGCCGGGCGCGCCGGCCCGGCCTGGCGTAGGCCGATACTTCGTAATGCCCGTAACCGGCCGCCTGCAAATCGGACTCGATCTGTTCCTGCATTTCCGCGCTGGCGTCATCATCGGGCAAGGCCGGCGGGAATTTTGCAAAGACCGTGTTCGGCTCCAGCGTCAGGTGGTACAGCGACAGGTGCGGCGGCGCGAAGGCCAGCGCCGTGGCGATGTCGGCGCTGGACTCGGCGGGCGTTTGTCCCGGCAAAGCGAACATCAGGTCGAGGTTGAAATTGTCGAACGTGCCGGCGGCAATGTCGATTGCGCGGCGTGCCTGCTCGCCGTCGTGAATGCGGCCAAGCGCGCGCAAATGCCCTGAATGGAAACTCTGTATGCCGATCGACAGGCGATTGACGCCGCTGTCGCGATAGGAACGGAATTTCTCGGTCTCGAAGGTGCCGGGGTTGGCTTCCATCGTGATTTCCGCGGCGCCGTCGATCGGCAACAGGCTGCGGATATCCGACAGCATGCGGTCCAGTCCGGCAGCGGACATCAGGCTGGGCGTTCCACCGCCAATGAAGATGGTGTAGATGCGGCGGCCCCAGATCAGCGGCAACGCGGCTTCCAGGTCTGCGCGCAGGGCTTGCAGATATTGTTCCTCGGGAAATGCGCCGCTGGCCTCATGCGAATTGAAATCGCAGTACGGACATTTCCGCACGCACCACGGAAAATGCACATACAACGATAGCGGCGGCAGCGCCGGCAGGTTCAGTACGCCGGGCTGCAGGTAGGCTTGCACCGTACCGATGGCAGCGGGGCCGGCGACGACCGGCTTGATCGGAATCATCGCAATTTCTCCACCAGCGTGCGCAAGGCCTGTCCGCGATGGGACAGGCGGTTTTTTTCCTCGGGCCCGAGTTCGGCCACCGTCTTGCCCAATGCGGGCAACAGGAAATGCGGGTCATAGCCAAAGCCGCCGCTGCCGCGCGGGCTCGCCACGACCTGGCCGTCCCAGCGCCCTTCGGCAATGATGGGCCGCGGGTCGCGCGGGCTGCGCACCATCACCAGCACGCAATAATAATAGGCCGACTTGTCGGCATGGGCCGCCAGGTCCTCAATCAATTTCTGGTTATTGCGGGCATCGGATTTCGGCTCGTCCGCATAGCGCGCCGACAACACGCCGGGCGCGCCGCCGAGCGCGTTGGCGCAAATGCCGGAATCGTCGGCCAGGGCCGGCAATCCGGTGGCGGCGCAGGCATGGCGCGCTTTGGCCAGCGCGTTTTCGATAAAGGTGTCGTAGGGTTCTTCGGCTTCGGTCACGCCAAATTCGGCCTGATTGCGCAAGTCAAAACCCAGCGGGCGCAACAACTGGTCGAATTCCCGCAGCTTGCCGGCATTGTTCGACGCCAGCACCAGGATATTGGACATGTCAGCCCAGGCCCAGCGCAGATTTCTGCAAACCGATCAGTTGCTCGATGCCGCCTGCGGCCAGGTCCATCAGCCGGTTCATGGTGGCGCGGTCGAACGCGGCCCCTTCAGCCGTGCCCTGCACTTCAACGAAGTGTCCGGCGCCGGTCATCACGACGTTCATGTCAGCGTCGCAGCCGGAGTCCTCCGGGTAGTCGAGATCGAGCAAGGCAGCGCCGCCCACCACGCCCACGGAGACCGCCGCGACGAATTCGACCAGCGGGATTTGCGCCAGCTTGCCCGCGGCCACCAGGCCCGAGCAGGCGTCGTAGGCGGCTACCATGGCGCCGGTAATGGCGGCGGTGCGGGTGCCGCCATCGGCCTGGATCACGTCGCAATCGAGCTGCAGCGTGCGCTCGCCAAGTGCGCCAAGGTCAAACGCTGCGCGCAGCGAGCGGCCGATCAGGCGCTGGATTTCCTGGGTCCGTCCGGACTGCTTGCCGCGCGCCGCTTCGCGGTCCATTCGGGTGTGGGTAGAGCGCGGCAGCATGCCGTATTCAGCCGTCATCCAGCCTTGCCCACGGCCCTTCAGGAAGGGCGGCACTTTTTCGTCGATGCTGGCGGTGCACAGTACGCGGGTATCGCCGAATTCGATCAGTACCGATCCTTCGGCATGGCGCGTGTAGTGGCGTGTGATGCGCACCGCGCGCAAGGCGTCGGCGGCGCGGCCGCTGGTCCTGGAAACAGTCATGGGAGCCTAGTTCTTGTTGGTGATGCGCGTGGATTTTTCAATCGCGCTGCGAATGTCGTCGATCGCTTTTTCAATTTCAGTGTCGCTGAACGGGTCGCCGCCATCAGGATCGACCGGGATCGTCGTGGTCATGGTGCCCACCGGCAAGCCGTCAGTCATGATGGTGGTCGAGGTCAGCAGGTCGCCGGCGCTGGCGCCTTCCCAGGCTACGGCCAGCGCGGTGACATTGTCGCTTTTTTTGCCCGCGATGCGGGCCGCGTCACGCACCAGTTCGGGTACGGCGCGCATGACGGTATTGTCGCGCAAGGTGCGCGCCAGTTCAGCGTCGTCGATGGTGGACCACAGGCCGTCGGAACACAATAGCAGCACATCGCCGGGTTGCAGCGCGGCGCGGCGCGAGATGTCGATCATCGGCTGCGACGGAGCGCCCAGACAGTTGAAAATCCTGTTGCGCTCGGGATGGGTTGCGCGCTCGCTGGGCTGCACGCGACCTTGTGCGACCAGCAACTCAAAGCGCGAATGATCCTTTGTACGCGCCAGGATTTCACCGTTGCGCATCCAGTACAGGCGCGAATCGCCGCAGTGCGCCCATATCGCCTGCCCTTTCTGCACGACGCACGCAACCATCGTGGTGCGCGGCGTTTCAGGCAGGTTTTTCAGGGCCCGGTAACGATGGATTTCGCGATGGGCGGCCAGGATGCCTTGCTCCAGGAAGGCTTCCGGATCGGGCAAGCTGTCCTTGGCCAGCTCCTGGAACATCGCGCCGATTGTCTTTAGCGCGATACCGGCAGCGACTTCTCCCATGATGTGCCCGCCCATCCCATCGGCCATCAACAGCAAAAGGGAGTCGCGGGTAAAGCAGTACCCCATCCGATCCTGGTTGTTCTGGCGTCCGCCTGTGTGGCTTTCCTGGTAAATCGAAAATCGCATGTGGTCCTGTCGCTGCTAGCGCGAATTATCCTGGTTGGTCGTGGCCGGCGCGTTCGATGTCGGCTGTCGTGGCGGCAGCCTGAGTGCGGAGCGGATCGTATCGAGCAGGCGCACGCCCAGGCTCTCCACAATGACCGGCACGGCCTCCTCGTGCTGCAATGCCTTTTGCAGGGCAAACACGCTTTGCGGACGAGCCAGCGGGTCCATCATCAAGGTCCAGCGGATGACCTCGATCAGCGCTGGCGAGTAGAACTCGTTGAGCTTCTCGAAATGGGCATCCATGCGGTCGTTGACCTTGCGTTGATCCGCCGCCTGCGGTGGCGCCCCGACCATGCAGGCGAACATCGACGCGCCGATGCTGTAAATATCGGTCCACGGACCGAGGCTGCCATTTTTCTGGTACAGCTCGGGGGCGGCGAATCCGGGGGTGTACATCGGGTAAAGCTTGGGACTGTCTTCACGCAAGGTCTGGCGGGATGCGCCAAAGTCCAACAAGATCGGCGTGCCATCCATGCGCAGGTAAATGTTGGCCGGCTTGATGTCCAGGTGCAACAGCTTGTTGGCGTGGACTTCACGCAGTCCATTCATCACTTGCCCGAACATCTTGCGGATGAAACGCTCGGACACCAACGGCTTGTCGCCCTTGTCACGCCGGCGCAGGATGTGGTCCTGCAGCGAACGGCCCGACTCGTAGGCCATCACCATGTACACCGTTTCGTGGGCACGGAAAAAATTCATCACGCTCACGACATTCGGATGGCTGATCCGGGCCAGTGCGCGCCCTTCTTCGAAGAAACACTTGAGTCCGATACGAAATACCGGCAAGTTCTCGGGTGCAATCACCGGCGCGAGTTCGCCGGGTTGGCGCAAGGCAAGCGAACTGGGCAGGTATTCCTTGATCGCCACGGCATTGCCATCCTCGTCATTGGCGAGGTAGACGATACTGAACCCGCCCGATGCAATCTTCTTTACAATGCGGTATCCGGCTATGTCCAGACCGTCCGGCAGTGGAGCATTGGTTTGCGCTGCCATAATTCCTTGAGCTTTCCTGTTGCGCTGTCTTGTCGGCCTGCCAAGTGGGTATTGCCATGGTGCAGCGGCGCCACTGGCGCGCTTGACCACTGAGGCTCGTGGTGGATGGATTCTGTCGGACGCCCTTTGATTTGTAAAGAAGAAACCGAGGACTCAATTTGACAATCTGCAGCATGACTGGATACGCCGTGGCGAGCCGCGACAGCGAGCACGGCACTCTCACCATTGAGCTCAAAAGCGTCAACTCGCGCTTCCTGGATATCCAATTCCGTATCAACGACGACCTGCGATCCTTTGAGCCGGCGTTGCGTGAATCCATCATGCAGGGCGTGGCGCGCGGCAAGGTCGAGTGCCGCGTCAGCTTTGGCCGCAAGACTGCCGGCAGCAGCCAGGCACTGAATTCGACCTTGCTTGCCACCATCGCCGGCATGCAGGCCGAGCTTCGCAAGTCGTTTCCCGATGCCGCTGCGCTGTCGGTTTCCGACCTGCTGCGCTGGCCTGGCGTGATCGAAGAAGCGCACGCGACACAGGACAGCCTGCAGGCTGAACTCAACGCGCTGCTGGCCGGCGTGATGCGCGACTTCATCGAGTCGCGCAAGCGCGAAGGCGCTGCGCTGCAAGCCATGCTGCTGTCGCGCGTCGACGACATGGAAAAAATCGTGGCCCGCATTACGCCGCTGATGCCGCAGGCAATCGCGCAGTTCCAGCAGAAAGCGACCGAGCGCATGCAGGAAGCGCTGTCAATGTCGACCCAGGGAACGCTGCGCGACGAAGCGATGGAGCGCGTGCGCCAGGAAGTTACGCTGTACGCAGTGCGCATGGACGTGGCCGAAGAACTGAACCGGCTGGCAGCGCACCTGGCTGAAACCCGCGCCATCCTGGCCAAAGGCGGCCAGACCGGCAAGCGTCTTGATTTCATGATGCAGGAGCTCAATCGCGAAGCCAACACGCTGGGCTCCAAGGCGGCACTGAAAGAATTGTCCGAAGCCGCGATGGCGCTCAAGCTTTTGATCGAGCAGATGCGGGAACAAGTTCAAAACCTGGAATAGACGAAAGACGCAGATGACAAGCCAACAGATGCCGTTGACGCCGGGGCCTTCCGGCAGCCTGTTCGTGGTTGCCGCACCATCGGGCGCCGGCAAGTCCACGCTGGTCAACGCCCTGCTTGAACATGAGCCGGGCATCAGGCTGTCGATCTCCTACACGACGCGCTCGCCGCGCCCGGGCGAAGAGCACGGCCGCGAATACTTTTTCATTACAGTGGAAGAATTCACCGAGCGCCGCAATGCCGGTGAATTCCTGGAGTCGGCGGAAGTCCACGGGAATTATTACGGCACGTCCCGCGTGCAGATCGCCGACCAGATGCAGGCCGGCACCGACGTGCTGCTCGAAATCGACTGGCAAGGCGCGCAACAGGTGCGCAAGCAGTTTCCGGCGGCGGTCGGCGTGTTCATCCTGCCGCCGTCCATTGCGGCGCTCGAAGAGCGCCTGCGCAAGCGCGGCAAGGATGACCAGCATGTGATCACGCGCAGACTACTGGCGGCCGGGGGCGAGATGGCGCATGCCCCGGAGTTCGACTATGTTATTATCAATCAAGAGTTTGCGACCGCTTTGTCGGAGCTGGTCGCCATCGTAAAAGCAACTCGTTGCCGGTTCCCGCAGCAGTCCTCGCGCAATGCCTCGTTGTTCGCAGTTCTCGGCATACATGCAAACCAAACCTAGATTCGATTCACTGGAGTGAAAATTGGCCCGTATCACGATTGAAGATTGTCTCGACCACATTACCAACCGTTTCCAGCTGACCCTGTGCGCAACCTATCGCGCCCGTCAGTTGTTGCAAGGTCATACTCCTAAAGTCGACGCCAAGGACAAGGCAACCGTGCTGGCCCTGCGCGAAATCGCCGCCGGCCATGTCGGTATCGAGATGTTGAAAAAAGTACCTCTCTAAATTTCTTTTCGAACGATTACGTGATGGGGCTGGTCTGTCGATCATATGAGTTTGACGCCTGCAGATTCCCTTTTGGCAACGCCCCCCGCACGTCGGCGCGGCGCTGATCGGCGCGCCAGCAACTCCCCTCCTGCCGAAGCCGCACCGCCTCCCGGCGTGGCATCCGTCACTACCCTGATCAGCAAGCTGTCGGACTACCTGTCGGCAGCGGACATGAAGAAGGTCAAGGAAGCGTATCGCTTCTCCGACGAAATGCATCTCGGACAGATGCGCAAGTCGGGCGAACCCTACATCTCGCACCCGATTGCCGTCGCCGAAATCTGCGCCGACTGGAAGCTGGACGGCCAGGCCATCATGGCGGCGCTGCTGCATGACGTAATGGAAGACCAGGACGTGCGCAAGGATGAGCTCATCGAGCGCTTCGGCGCCCCGGTCGCCAGCCTGGTTGACGGACTGTCCAAGCTCGAACAGCTCGAATTCCAGAGCCAGATCGAAATGCAGGCGGAGAATTTCCGCAAGATGCTGCTGGCGATGGCGCGCGACGTACGCGTGATCCTGATCAAACTGGCCGACCGGCTGCATTACATGCGCACGCTGGAAGCCTTGTCCAGCGACAAGTAGCGCCGAATTGCGCGCGAGACGATGGATGTCTACGTGCCCATTGCCCACCGGCTCGGACTCAATACGCTGTACCGCGAACTGCAGGACCTGGCGTTTGCCCTCCTGTATCCGCTGCGCTACCGCACGCTGGGCAAG
>NZ_JAUSNH010000234.1 GCF_030645335.1 Lacisediminimonas sp.
TGGTAATGACGCTCTCCGATCCGGATCTCCAGCTTGCCCTTGACCAGGTAGCCCTCTTCCTCCGTATCCCGCGTGGTCGGCTCGGTCATGCCGGCGCCAGGCGCAAAAGTACTGAGAAAAACTTCGAATGAACCGCCGATGCTGGGCGAAAGCAGTTCCTCGACCAGTCCGTCCGTGATCGTACCCAGGCGACGGCGGCTGGCGGCGCGCACGACGACGCCGCGTTCATTGGCCGGCGTTTGCTCGGAAAGGAAGAACCAGCCCAGCGGCACACCCAGGGCGATCGCAATGGCGCGCAAATCGGCAATCGAGGGAATCGCGCCGGCCCGCTCGACCTGGCTGACAAAACTGATGGAGCGCCCGATCGCCAGCGCAAGCTCGGCCAGGGATTTGCCGCGCGCCTTGCGCAGCTTGCGAATTTCCTCACCCAGCGTGTGCGGATCGAATTCCGGCACAGCCTGGTTCACGGTGTTCGCTTCACTAGCGTCGTTCGCGTGGCTCATTGCCTGGTTCAAATGGTGCGCATCGGCGGCGGCCATGTTCAGCTTTTCACCCTCAGGCTCTTCGGATCGTAGAACGGCGTCAGGCTGGCAACGGCAGGCACACGCTTCCATGCCACTTCAATTTCAAACTTGCACTGTTCCAGCCACTCCCGCGTCACGCCGTCCGGGTTGTTCACATACCCCATCCCGAGCGACGCTTCCAGTCGGTGGCCATACATGCCGGACGTGACCGAGCCGACAATCTTGTCGCCCAGCCAGATCGGCTCCTCGTGGTACAGCAACTGCTGCGGATCTTCCAGTTTGAACTGTACCAGCCGCTTGTTCAATGTGCCCCGCTCGCGCTGCGACTGCAGCACCGCCTGGCCGATGAAACCGGCCGGCTTGTCCCAGGCGACACAGAAACCCAGGCCAGCTTCCAGCGGCGTGTCTTCGATCGCAATGTCATGTCCCCAGTGGCGATACGCTTTTTCCATGCGGCAGCTGTTCATGGCGTGGTAGCCGGCAAGCTGCAGGCCGAACGGCGCACCGGCCTCCATCAGCTTGTCGAACACATAAGCGGAAAACTCGGCCGGTATGTACAACTCCCAACCCAGCTCGCCAACGTAAGTGATGCGGCTTGCGCGCACCCGTGCGTAACCGATCTCGATCTCGCGCGAGGTGGCGAACGGGAAAGCCTCATTGGAGAGCGACTCGCCGGACACGGCTTCCAGCAACTGGCGCGACATTGGCCCCATCAGCCCGAGCATGGGCATGCCCGACGTGACGTCGGTGGCGATGCAGTGCGCATCTGCGGGTATGTGACGCGTGAGCCAGGAAAAGTCGCGGATCTGGGTGGCGCCGGCCGTCACCACCATGAACGCATCCTCGCGCAAGCGCGTGATGGTCAGGTCGGCCTCAATGCCGCCCTGCTCGTTGAGCCATTGCGTATAGACCAGCTTGCCGGGCGCGACATCCATTTGCGCCACGGAAATGCGATTCAATATCTTGCAGGCGTCGCGCCCCTGCACCATGAATTTGGCAAACGAGGTCTGATCGAACAGTACGACCGCATCGCGCGCGGCGCGGCATTCCGCACCGGTATGCTCGAACCAGTTCTGGCGGCCCCAGCTATATTGATACTTGGGTTCGACGCCGGCCGGTGCGTACCAGTTGGGACGCTCCCATCCGGCCACTTCGCCCATGACCGCGCCCTTGGCCAGCAAGCGCTCATGGAAAGGCGAGCGGCGCACATGGCGCGCAGTCTCTACCTGGCGGAACGGCCAGTGCATGGCATACAGCAAGCCCAGTGTCTCCACCGTGCGGTCATGCAGGTAAGCCTTGGTGCTCTGGAACGGATGCATGCGGCGCACGTCGACATCGGCCAGGTCCACCGGTGGCCGGCGGTCATGGATCCACTGCGCCAACGCCTTGCCGGCCCCACCTGAACTCTGGATGCCAATCGAATTGAAGCCGCAGGCGACGAACAGGTCCGGCACTTCGGCGGTTTCGCCGAGCAGGTAGCGGTCGTCGGGGGTGAAGCTTTCCGGACCGTTGAAGAAAGTCTTGATGCCGGTGTTTTCCAGGATCGGCACGCGGCGTGCGCCATCTTCCAGGATCGGCTGGAAGTGATCGAAATCATCCGGCAAGGTATCGAAAAAGAAATCTTCCCGGATGCCCTTCATGCCCCACGGCTTGGCCACTGGCTCGAAAGCGCCAAGCAGTATCTTGCCGGCGTCTTCCTTGTAGTAGGCGCATTCGTCGGGCACGCGCAGCACTGGCAGGTTGCCCGGCAAGCCGCTGATGCTTTCGGTGACGATATAAAAATGTTCGGCGGCATGCAGCGGGATGGACACACCAATCGGCGCGGCCAGTTCGCGCGACCACATGCCGGCGGCCAGCACCACCGTGTTGGCGCGGATCACGCCTTCGGCGGTCTGCACGCCAACAGCCCGGCCATTCTCGACCAGGATTTTTTCAACCTTCATGTTCTCGCGGATTTTTGCGCCGCGCGAACGTGCGCCTTTTGCATAGGCCTGGGTGATGTCGGTCGGGTTGGCCTGGCCGTCGCCGGGCAGGAACACGCCGCCGACAACGTCGTCGCAATTGAGCAGCGGCCACAATTTCTTGATGTCCGACGGGCCGATCACTTGCACATCGAGCCCGAAATTCTTGGCCATCGACGCGCCGCGCTTCAACTCTTCCATGCGCTCTGGATTCAGGGCCAGCGAGATCGATCCATTCTGCTTGAAGCCGGTGGCCTGGCCGGTTTCCCGCTCCAGTTCATACAGCAGCTCGGAGGTGTACTTTGCCAGTTCCGTCATCTGCCGGTTGGCGCGCAACTGCCCGATCAGCCCGGCCGCATGCCAGGTGGTGCCGCAGGTCAGCTGGCGCCGCTCCAGCAGCAACACATCGGTAATGCCCAGCTTCGTGAGGTGATAGGCGATGGAACAGCCAACAATACCGCCTCCGATGATGATGACATCGACACGATCTGGAATCACGGTGCTCATTATCTTGCTTTCTCCATTTACCCATCAACGATAGTTCGGGACCTGCAGCTGTGTCTGTGCAGGTGATGCTTCAGTTCGGTTGCGCCGTGCTTGCCGCTTGCCGGCGCAATTCCCGCCGTGGCACGGCATTCATCCGCGGACGACCGAGATAAGCCTCGATCACTTCCTGGTTCGATACGATGTCGGCCGGTGTGCCGTTGGCGATATTGGCGCCAAAATTCAGGACCGTGATCTGTTCGCACAGGCCCATCACGAAGCGCATGTCGTGCTCGACCACGACAATCGTCAGGCCATCGCTGGCGAGCTTGCGGATCAACAGGCCGACCGCTTCGGTCTCCACCGGATTCAGGCCGGAGGCGACTTCATCGAGCAGCAGCAGCCTGGGGCCGGTCGCCAGCGCACGGGCGATCTCGACCAGCCTGCGCTTGCCGTAGGACATGCCGACCACCGGGGTTTCTGTCTGGTCACCCAAACCCACGGTTTCCAGCAATGCCCGCGCGCGCGCCGCCATCTGCATTTCGTCGCGCATCTTGCCGCCGATTGAAAACATGCTGCCCAGGATGCCGGTGCTGCCGTGCAGGTGGCAGCCGGTCATCACCACTTCCAGCGCCGTCATTTTTTCAAACAGCCGCGAAGTCTGGAAGGTGCGGCAAATGCCTGCGGCAACCCGGGCATCGACCGGCAACCTGGTGATGTCGCGGCCATTGAATGACACGCTGCCGGAGGACAGTGCGGTCAGGCCGGAAATCAGGTCGAACGCGGTACTTTTTCCGGCGCCGTTGGGCCCGATCAGCCCGTGGATGGTGCCGGTCCGCACGACCATGCTGACGTCGTTGACGGCGATCAGTCCGCCAAAGCGGCGCGTGACATTCTTCAGTTCGAGAATGACCGGGGCAGTGCTGGTGCTGCTACTGACGCTATTGTTCATTTCTTCACCTTCGCCCACAGCCGGCTTGCCAGCGACGCCGAGGTGCCGGCTATACCGGCTGGCATCGTGATCATGCAGGTGATCAGC
>NZ_JAUSNH010000071.1 GCF_030645335.1 Lacisediminimonas sp.
TCTTTCTCTTCGCGCAGCGCGATGGTGTTGCCGTAACTTTTTGACATCTTGCCGCCATCCAGCCCGGGCAAGCGGGACGATTCCGTCAGCAATGCGCGCGGTTCGGCCAGGATGGTCTTGCCGCCGCCACCAATATAGGCCAGCAAGCGTTCACGGTCGGCCCCCGACAGGCTGGGTGCTTGCGCGAGCAAGCTTGCCACCTGCTCCAGCGCCTGGTGGTCGCCCTGCTCCTGGTAGGCAGTACGCAGGCCGGTGTACTGCTTGCCCTGCTTGCCACCGAGCTTCTTGATGGCGTCCAGGGCCTTTTGTTCGAAATTCTTTTCGCGGCCGTACAAATGATTGAAGCGACGCGCCAGCTCGCGCATCATTTCCACATGCGGCACCTGGTCTTCACCCACCGGCACCATGCTGGCGCGATAGATCAGCACGTCGGCTGCCTGCAACAGCGGGTAGCCGAGGAAACCATATGTCGTCAGGTCGCGGTCGGTCAGCTTTTCCTGCTGGTCCTTGTAGGTCGGCACCCGCTCCAGCCAGCTCAGCGGCGTCGTCATCGACAGCAACAGGTGCAGTTCGGCATGCTCCGGCACCCGCGACTGGATGAAGATGTCGCACTGCTTGGGATCGACGCCGGCGGCCAGCCAGTCGATCACCATGTCCCAGGTACTGCTTTCGATCACGCTCGGATCATCGTAGTGGGTGGTCAGCGCATGCCAGTCGGCGACGAAAAACAGGCAGGGATGCTCGGCCTGCAGCTTGACCCAGTTCTTCAGGGCGCCGTGGAAGTGGCCAAGGTGGAGCGCGCCCGTGGGGCGCATGCCGGAAACAACACGATCAGGGTACATGGCGTTCAACTATGGTCAACCGAGGAGAAATGTCAGGGGGGAAATCAACAGCAACAAAAGGGCATTGGCGGCGCCCATGACCGGCACCATCCAATAACTGAGCACGCCCAGGAATGCCAGGCCGAGCACGATGAAAAAACCATACGGTTCAAGCTTGGCAAACTCGATCGCATACCGGGTCGGCAGCAAGCTGGTCATGATGCGCCCGCCGTCCAGCGGCGGCAGCGGGATCAGGTTGAAGGCAAAGATGACCAGGTTGATCTGCACACCGGCGCGCGCCATGCGCAGGAAAAAATCGTCCGACTCCCCCCATGCGCGCAGCAACACCAGCAGGATCAGCCAGCCCAGTCCCATCACCAGGTTGGCAAGCGGACCGGCCAGCGCGACGAAGGCCATCTGTTTCTTGGGGTTGCGCAGCCGGCTGAAGTCCACCGGCACCGGCTTGGCCCAGCCGAACAGGAACGGACTGCGCATCAGGAACAACAGGATCGGGATGATGATGGTGCCGAACAAGTCCACATGCTTGATCGGATTGAGGCTCATTCGCCCCAGCGCCCAGGCAGTGTTGTCACCGAAATAGCGGGCGGCATAGGCATGCGCCGCTTCATGCAGGGTGATGGCAAAAAGTATTGGCAGCGAGTAGACCGCAAGGGTCTGGATCATGTCATTCATGAGCGCGATTCTAACAGAGGGGCCCGGCGCGGCCGGGCAGCATGGCTACAGCCCGAACAAGGCCGGATCGCCGCGGCCGGTGCGAATCAGTTCGGCGTCCTCGCCCGACAGATCGATCACCGTGGTAGGCACGGTGCTGCTCGATCCGGACTCGATCACCAGGTCGACCAGCTTCTCCAGCCGGTCGCGGATTTCATGCGCATCGGTGAGCGGCAAGTCGTCATCGGCCAGGATCAGCGTGGTTCCCAGCAGGGGCTGCCCGAGTTCCTCAATCAATGCGCTGGTAACGGCATGCCCGGGCACGCGCAGCCCGATGGTCTTGCGCGACGGATGGCTCAGGCGGCGCGGCACTTCCCGCGTCGCTTCGAGGATGAATGTGTAGGGCCCCGGCGTGGCCGCTTTCAGCAAGCGGTACTGGCGGTTGTCGATGCGGGCATATTGCGCGATTTCGCTAAGATCGCGGCATAACAGCGTCAGGTGGTGCTTGTCGTCGATGCCGCGGATACGGCGCAGGCGCTCGACGGCGGCCTTGTCATCCAGCTGGCAGACCAGCGCATAGCAGGAATCGGTCGGCAGCGCGACAACGCCGCCGCCGCGAATCACTTGGGCAGCCTGCTTCACCAGCCGCGGCTGGGGATTGTCGGGATGAATCTGGAAAAATTGGCTCATGAAAATGGAAAACGGCGGCCACCGGGGCCGCCGTAAAAATAGACGCGCGCTTTAACGGGCGTTGGAACGCAAGGCTTCGATCCGGTCTTCGATTGGCGGATGCGACGAAAACAACGCCATGAATCCCTGCTTGTCATTGATGCCCAGCGAAGCCAGCCCCTGCGGCAAGCTGCTCGGCTCGATGCCGCCCAGGCGCGCCAGCGCCTTCATCATCGGCTGAGGCGTGCCCATCAATTGCGCGGCGCCTGCGTCGGCACGGAATTCCCGGTGGCGCGAAAACCAGGCCACGATGATTGATGCAGCAATGCCGAACACGATCTGGCAAACGACCACGGTCACCATATAGCCGACGCCCGGGCCGCTGCTATTGTCGCCACGCGAAATCGCACGATCGACGGCATACCCGACCACCCGCGACAGGAACACGACGAAGGTATTCACGACACCCTGGATCAGCGTCATCGTCACCATGTCGCCGTTGGCGATGTGCGCCACTTCGTGACCCAGGACCGCTTCGACTTCTTCGCGCGTCATGTTTTGCAGCAGGCCGGTGGACACAGCAACCAGCGCGGAATTCTTGAATGCGCCGGTGGCAAAAGCATTGGGCTCGCCTTCGAAAACGGCCACCTCGGGCATGCCGATGCCGGCGCGCTCGGACAACTTGCGCACGGCATCCACCAGCCACAGCTCGGTCGAATTGCTGGGCGATTCGATCACCCGCGCGCCGGTCGACCATTTGGCCATCGGCTTGCTGATCAACAGGGAGATGATCGAACCGGTGAAGCCGACCACCAGCGAAAACACCATCAGCATCGGCAGGTTCAGTCCCGAACTCGTCAGGAACTTGTCCACGCCCAGTGCCGACAGCACCACGGTCAATACCAGGACCACGGCAATATTCGTCGCAAGGAACAGGAAGATACGTTTCATGTTTTGAGTTTTCTCCGGAATTAAACGTCGACAATTCTAGCTGCTGGGGACAATCGGTGAATCAGGTTAAACAGGACAGTGCATCAGCACAATCCGATCATCTTTCACCGAGGTCTATATTGGGCTGGCTGCAACGATTTCAACAGCCTGCCCGTTGTCGCGGTGCAAGCAGGCGGACAAGCGCACCGGAATGCAGACTATCACGCGCGGCGCTTGCGTTGCTGGTGCGCTGCCCTTGCGTTGCCATCGCGTTGCCATCGCGTTGTGGCAGGCAACACGGCGGCAGCCGTATTACAGACCCCAATCGTGCCAGACGGGCGAAAGATTCTCCGGCAGCGGCGGCAAGGACCCGAGATCGATACGTGACTCGCCGGGCCCGTGGAAATCCGCCCCGCGCGAGGCCAGCAGGCCGTAGCGGCGCGCCACCAGTGCGTACTCTTCGTATTGCTGCGGCGTATGGCTGCCGGTGATCACCTCGATGCCGGTGCCGCCAGCGGCCTTGAACTCATCGAGCAATGCCGAAAACGCCAGCGGCTCGTATTTGTAGCGTCCCGGATGGGCGACGACAGCGACGCCGCCGGCGCCGCGGATCCAGCCGACTGCCTCGTCCAGCCTGGCCCACTGGTGCGGAACCCAGCCGGGCCGGCCGCGCACCAGGTAGTCGGTAAATACCTGCTGCAAATCGGTGCAGTGTCCTTGCTGGATCAGGAAGCGGGCAAAATGGGTGCGCGACACCAGGTCCGGATTGCCGGCGAACTGCGATGCGCCCTCGTATGCGCCCGCTATGCCGACCGCCGCCAGTTCCTCGCCGATCTTGCGCGCGCGCCGCTCGCGCCCGGCACGGGTGGCAGCCAGGCCGTCCTGCAGCGCCTGGTTATTCTCATCGATGTTCAGGCCGACAATGTGCACGGTCTGGTTGGCGTAGGTGACAGAAATTTCCACGCCGGCGATATGCCGCATGCCAAGCGCCGTGGCAGCCGCCCGGGCCTGCGCCACGCCGCCCACTTCATCATGGTCAGTCAGCGCCCAGACCTGGACGCCATTGGCATGCGCGCGCGCAGCCAATGCCGCGGGCGACAACAGGCCGTCGGAAATATCGGAATGGCAATGCAGGTCGATGTTGAGCATGAGGCGGGTAAGTGATGCGGAAAATGCGGCAGAAAATACGGCGGGAAGTGCCGCCGCCGACGCGGCGGATAATGCCGCCCGGCAGCCAGGCCGCCATGTGCAGCCGGCATGATGCCGACAACCGCCTCTATTTTACGCGTTGGCAGCGCAGCGCGTTTTGCGCGCGCGGGGGCGGAAAATAAGGTCTGATCGAAGCCGATTATTCGAGGAAATTTTCCAGCAACAAGGCCAGTTGTTCCGGCTGGTCGTGGTGCAGCATGTGCGCGGCATCGGTAATGACGGCCGTGCGCACATCCGGGAAAAAGGCAATCCGGCGGTCGATCTCGCCGCGGGCGTGCTCTTTGGGGCCCATCCATTCCCAGGCATTGGTGTCATCGGCTTCCACCCACAGAACCGGTGCGCTCACGCGCTGCCAGCAGGCCAGCACTTCGTCGACCCGGTACAGCAGCGGGCTCTTGCTCTTGTGGACCGGATCGCCCAGCAATTGCCATCGGCCGGTTTCATCGGGCGCCGCCCAGTGCGCGGCCAGGAAAGCGGCGCGTTCATCGTTCAGGCGCGGATTGGTTTTTTGCAGGCGGGCCGCCACTTTTGCCACACTGTCATAGCTTTGCAGTGTCGCCGGCTCCTTGAGCTGGTCCAGCCATTTCTCGAAGCGGCCGGGCGCCAGCGACGGGTCGGCGGCCGGCAAGCCAAAGCCTTCCAGGTTGACCAGCCGGCGAACCCGCTGCGGTCGGACTCCGGCGTACACGCACACCACATTGCCGCCCATGCTGTGACCGATCAGGTTGACCGCACCATCCGGCGCGTAATGGGACAGCACGGCGTCGAGGTCGCCCATGTAATCGGCGAACCAGTAGGTATCGGCGCCGGAAAACTGGGTCAGGCCAAAGCCACGCCAGTCGGGT
>NZ_JAUSNH010000236.1 GCF_030645335.1 Lacisediminimonas sp.
TCCTTTAGCGCTGTCAGCATGGCGGTACGATTATCGGCGTGCAGCGCCAAGTCGTATTCGAGCGTTTTCACGCCATGGAAAACCTTGACGAATGTATCTTCCAGTTTCTTCATCTTCGCTGTGTTGTCCGAGACTTTGATCGGATCATCGGCTTTGGGATAAAGCGCCTTCGCTTCGGTGCCATCCGTCGGCTCGTCCGCCGGGTCGGCGTCGGTGATGAGTGCAACTGGGATCTTGAGCGCCTTCTCGCCGAACAGGGGTAAGAACGAGTCAAAATTCAGGCCCTCCACGCTGATGAGACTGACGCCATGTTCGCGTAAGTTGAACCCGGCCTTAGTGGCGAGCACACTGACCAGCATCAGTTCTGCAGCGCCTTCGACGAAAATTACTCTACGTGCGAAAAACAACTCCGCACGAGTTACGTCGAGGTAGCGCTTCAACTTCTCGCGCTTGCCCTTCTCGAAAGTTATCGTCCGTGGAAAGAAGGTCTCGACGCTCGTGCCGGTATCCACCAAACAGGCAAGACAGTCGAGATCGGCAATGCTCGCAAAATTGGGTGAGTGGCTGGTAACGAAGAGCTGCACCGGTTTGTCACCGATGGCTGCTTGGATGCTTTCCAGGTAGCGAAGCAGGATCGCCTGCAACTGCGGATGCAGGTGTGCTTCGGGCTCTTCGACGATTAGTCCGCGATAGGTGGCTTCCGGATTCTTGGATAACTCGCTGAGTACCACGGCCATGAAAATTAGGTTGTTGAATCCCAGCCCGTTCTGCTCGATCTCGAAGTTATCGACTAGCAGGGACAGGCGGGACGACAGGCGTTGAAAATCGCTGGCACTCAACCCGATTTCCAATGCCTGTGCTAACGGCGCGCCCAACATTGCACCATGCCGAGTCGATATCGCGGACTGGGTGTTGATGATAGGCTGGTGCTTCTTGAGTTCTTCATCGAGCTTCTTGAGCGCTGCGTTGATCCCATCCCGTCCGGGTTCATCCGCCAGCAGTTGCAACAGCCGGGCGAGTTGACTGGTGCGACTGGGTTTCAAACTTTGAGAAGCGTCGCGGAGCGGTTGCAGGTAGACGCCGCGCAGGTTTTCCATCATATCCGACGTGAGTCCGACATCCTCATGGTCGCCACACCAGCGTTTGACGCGGAGCCGCCCACTTTTGTCCGCCTCGGCATAGCGCACCGAAATATGGGCCTCAAGGTCGCCGCCGACTCCAGGCCTCAGCGCAGCAAGGAAATCGGCTTCGTCGTCTGCATCGAGACCGCGGAAAACATACTGGAACGTGATGTCCCCTGCGGGAGCAGCGCCTTTGGGATGGTGAACATCCTCGATGTTCAGTCGCGGATAGGGCTCGTCGTGACCCGCGAGCAACGCCCGTAGCGCATCGACCACTGCAGTCTTGCCCACGTTATTGGCTCCAATCAGCACGTTCAAGCCCGGCTGGAAACGTAGATTCGCCTTGTTCAGTTTCCGAAAATTCGAGATGTTCAATTGAGCCAAGTACATGGGCGGAGTCTCCTTTTTTTTGTTTGTCCATTATGAGCAGCGCTGCTTCGGGCGCATGGGCCGGGCGCGATCTAACGCTTTAACGCGGCGGTAATTGGCTTCTGCATGGCTAGGGTGTCTTGCGGTGCGCTGGCGGAGTTGAGCAGTTGACTTCAAAGGGGAGTGCCTTGTCGATGGCCACTCTGGTAAGCAGAATCCGGATGGCATCCGAGACGGATAAGCCCATCTGACCTGCTCCCCAAATTAGTCCGAAGTCGATTTAGAGTCAACATGAACATGCAGCCGACGTCGACCTCGAAGCCGCCAAATAAACCATTATCTGCCCGGTGAGCTTGAAGGCTGGACTTGATCGCTATGCGGCGCTGCAGGCCTAGGCTTACGGCGAAACAGTAGATGCGATGACGTTGATTCCGCATATGCTGAATGCGTTCATAGCGGGATCGGGGATTCAAGAAAGGGGCATCGCCGAAAACTGCATCACATCGGCAATTGGGGCGGGATGAGTCCACTCCGTTCACCTAAACGGGCACGTCACTAATTTGCGCGTTTGCTTTTGGCGGACGGCATCCGCAGGGTGCTGCCGTATCATGAGCATGAGACTCATAGGTTCACCTGCGTTTGGCACGCTGGGACACGCCATGGCCTTCAACGGGCTTGCTCCTACGTGGCTCCTAGCCCACTGAATCAGTATTTTTGGAAGAGGAGGAAAAAGGAGTAAGCCCGCGTCATATATAGCTTTAAAGCATCTTGCCTGCCTCACGACAAGACTTGACGGCTGAGATTTTTACAAGCGCCAGCCCATTGACTCGGCCCAGGTCAGGATCGATTCTTCGGTGTCGCGGCCTTCGCGCACCAGCCATTCATAAAATCCGCGCACGACCGGATAGTTGGCTGAGCTGGTGGAAAAGTTGGCGTAATAGCTGCGCTTGCTGGCGCCGAGCAGGCCGAACGGCGCGCACAGCCGGCCAGCCAGGATGTCGTCAATTGCCAGGAACAGCGGCACCAGCACCACGCCCAGGCCTTCCTGGGCGGCTTGCAGTGCGAAAAACATTTGCTCGAATTTCAGCGCGCTGGCCGGACGCAAGTCTTCCTGGCCGACTTCGCCCATCCATTCGCGCCAGGAGAAGGGCTCGGTCGCATAGCTGATCAGTGTCTGCCGCTCCAGGTCGGCCGGCTGCAACATGCGTGCCCCGCCCATCAGGTCCTGGTGGCAGACCGGCGCAATGATCTCGGTCATGAATGGCAGCGAACTGCAGCCTTCTAGCGGCGTGTTGGCGCCACGGATCGCCACGTCGTAGCCATGCTCCTGGAAATTGACCGGCGCCAGCGATGTCGTCAGGCGCACTTCCACATCCGGATGGCGGCGCTGGAAGCTGGCCATGCGCGCAATCAGCCAGCGCATCGTGAAGGTGGGCGGGGCATTGATATGGAAGGCAGTCGGCCCGGCCTGCTCCTTGACGTACATGGACGCCACGGCTAGCCGGTCGAGCACGGCGCTGACTTCGCCGAGGTAGGTGCGGCCGGCGTCGGTCAGCGACAACTGGGAGGCGGAGCGGCGGAACAATTCCTTGCCCAGCCATTCTTCCAGCAATGCCACCTGGCGGCTGACTGCGCCGTGGGTGACGTTCAATTCTTCAGCAGCCCGCGTGAAACTCACATGGCGGGCGGCGACTTCGAAAGCGCGAACGGCGTTCAGCGGGGGTAATTTGCGGATCATCTTGGCTTCGGGATGCCGTCGTGCAGCCCGGTCGGGTCGCACGGTCTTCATCGCAGGCCACCGGCATGGGCAACAGCGGGCAAGCGCAGCGCGCCATTATGCCACCGGCATCGCGGCAGGCGCCAAACGGGCGTGGCCCATGTGGGTCGTATGGCCTGGTGCGATGCCGGTGTTGGTCGTTCCGCTGGCACTGGACGAATCCGCCGCGTGCAGATGCTAAGGCTGCGCAGACGGCGCAAACGGTGCAAAGTGACGCAGCAATGCCGCGTCGAATGCGTCCGGCTGGTCGATATTGGGCAAGTGGCCGGCATCCGGTATGACTTCCAGCCTCGCGCCCGCTATCCGGGTCTGCAAGTCGGCCATCGCGTCCGGTAGCGGCACATCTTTGGCGCCGACGATCATCGTCAAGGGCACGCTGATGCGCTGCACGTCTTTCAGGTAGTCCAGTCCCTGGATGGCCTGGGCGCAGCCAACCAGGCCATTGCTGCTGGTGGCGCTGATGGTGTCATTGAAGCGCTTGGCAATGACCGGATTGCGGGCCAGGAAATCGGCGCCGAACCAGCGTTCCGCCGTGGCTGCGGCGAGCGCCTGGCAACCTTGCGACTGCGCAGCCGCGATGCGGTCGTTCCAGACTGCGGCAAACGGCGCCGGCGCATCGGCGCGGGCGTCGCACAGCACCATGCTGAGCAAGCGCGAGGCGTGATGGATGCCAAGGCCAAAGCCCGACATGCCGCCCAGCGACAGGCCGATGTAATGTGCGCGCCCGATCTGCAGCGCATCCATCACGGCGACCGTATCGGCGGCCAGGTCGTCCATCGAATAGGGCGGGGCAGGCGCATCCGAGCCGCCGTGGCCGCGGGTATCCATGGCGATGGCGCGAAAGCCATGCTGCGCCAGCAGCGCACCCTGGCGTTCCCACATCATGGACGAAGCCAGGATCGAGTGCGCCAGCAGCACCGTCGGCGCCGCCGACGAGCCCCAGGTGTGCAAAGCAATGTTGCCGGCCGGGCCGCGCACCGTGCTGGTGGTGGCAGCAGTCATCATTTTGGCGAGAAAGCGGTCGGCTGCAGGTCGACTGACGTCTGCGATGCCAGCAGCGGGCCGGCGACTTCGCTGGCGGCCTTGGCGGCCTTCCATTCGGCATCGGCGCCGAAGGCTTTCCAGGCGGCGTCACGTTGCTCGGCATTGTCGAAGCAGGTCATGTAGTACAGCGCTTCCGGCTCGGCCGGATTTTCGAACACGTGCGCGACCTTGACACCGACGCGGGCAAAAATCGGCAGCGTGACTTTCTCGAAGCGGTCTTTCAGCGCTTGTGATTTGCCGGCGTTCGGTACGTATTTTTTCAGTTCATAGATCATGTTGTTCTCCTTGGGGATGGGTTGTTGGGAACCGGCCTTGCGGACCGGCCCCGATTTTTTATGGCGCCAACCGGGCAACCCGCAGGCTCCAGGCCGGCGCCCCTTCTCGCTGTCAGCCTTTGGCGGCCTGGTGGTCGGCGCGCAGGCGGAAAATTTTCTGCGCGGTGCTGCTCAGCATCTGGCGCCGTTGCACGTCGCCCAGGTAAGAGCCGTCCTCGATGATGCGGCGCGGTTCCGGATCGCCGATCGGGAATGGCATGTCGGAGCCGAGCATGATCTTGTCGTCGCCGGCCTTCTTGTGCAGCCACTGCAGGACATCATGGTCGAACACCACGCTGTCGAAATACAGCGCTTCGAAGCCCTTGCGCGGATCGGCATATTTGCCATGCGAGATGGTGTGGCTGCGCTGCAAGCGGCCCATCACGAACGGCAGCATTGCGCCGCCGTGCGCCAGCACCAGCTTGACCTTCGTGTACTT
The DNA here is from genome assembly GCF_030645335.1 of Lacisediminimonas sp. Lineage (GTDB taxonomy): Bacteria > Pseudomonadota > Gammaproteobacteria > Burkholderiales > Burkholderiaceae_D > Lacisediminimonas. Next base: position 5,065 of record NZ_JAUSNH010000236.1, read on the forward strand.
CAGCAAGTGGCCGGAATACAGCAGCCGCGACACCGCAATCGAGGTATCGGCGACGCGGCCCAGCGCATTGACCAGGTCATAGTCGGCCAGGCGCGGCTCGCCGCAGACGAACATCGGATGCAGGAATACCGCTGCGCCGAGGTCGTCGGCTTTCTGCCAGAACGGGTCGAGGTCGGGCGAATCCAGCACGCCCGACAGGCCGTGCGGCAGCGTGCCGATCATGATGCCGCCAAAGCCCTGGTCCCAGGCTTCGCCCAGCACTTCGGCTGCCAGCTTGCCGTCTTGCAGCGGCACCGTCGCCAATGGCGTAAAGCGCGGCTCTTTTGCCAGGCCCTGCATCATGTGGCGGTTCAGGTAACGGCTCCAGGCTGCGCCTTCGGCGGCCGGGATTTCATAGGCAAAACTGTCCAGCCAGCCACCCAGCAACTGGTGGTCGATGTTGTTCTTGTCCATCCAGCCGCGGCGGTCATCGAGGTCCGACAGCTTGGGCGAGATAGGGCGGGTCTGTTCGCCGCCGGCAAAGGCCATGCGGATGCCGGCTTCGCTCTTTGTGACGCTGATGGACGGGAACAAATGCTGGTTGGCCTCGAACTCGTCGAGCGCAGCGCGCGGAATGTAATGGGCGTGTACGTCGATGATCAGGTCAGCCATGTTGTTTCTCTCCTTGTGCATTTTGTTGTGGTGCTTGTTGCAGTGCGCGCCAGATCGCTTGCGGCGTCATCGGCAGCGCGTCGAGCGAGACATTGAGCGGCGCCAGCGCATCGTTGACCGCGCTGGCAATTGCCGCCGGCCCGCCCAGGTAGCCGGCTTCGCCCGAGCCCTTCTGGCCGAATTCCGTCAGTGGCGACGGTGTGCAGTGGTCGACGATGGTAATCGACGGCACTTCCTCCGCGCTGGGCAACAGGTAGTCCATGAAGGTGCCCGACAGTAGCTGGCCTTCTTCCGAGAAGGCAAACTTTTCCATCAGCGCCGCGCCCAGCCCGTGTGCGATGCCGCCGTAGGTCATGCCGTGCACCACATCCGGGCTGATCATCACGCCGCAGTCATGGCCGCAGACATAGCGGTGGATTTTCAGCTTGCCGGTTTCCGGATCGATGCTGGTCAGGATGATGTGCGATTCGAAGGAATGGCAAGGGTACATCTGCACGCGCCCGTCTTCCGTCGGCAACTGGCCGCCGGTAGGCACTTCCCAGACGAATTTTTCCTGCAGCCCGGGCTCCATGCCTTCCGGCATCTTGTGGTAATACCGGTGCGCAGTTTCCACCAGTGCGTCCCAGCTCAGGCGGCGCGACGGATCGGACTTGACCACGACGTCGCCATCCATGTATTCCAGGTGCTCGTCGGCCACGCCCAGGTTGTGGGACGCGATCCTGATCAGCTTGGTGCGCAGGATCTTGGCCGCGCCTGCTGCCGCGCCGCCCAGCATGATCGCCATGCGGCTGCCGACCGGACTGTTGGAGGGCAGGGCATTG